>JAHDFR010000028.1:12762-17530 GCA_020628065.1 Acidimicrobiales bacterium | reverse complement strand
GAGCGTAGTGCTTGAACAATGTGCATCGGTGGCTATCCGGTTATCCTGAGAAAGCCGATAGGGCGGTGTTGAAGTAGCAGAGGGAACCAGAAGCGGGTATCGATGCCGCTGGTTACGTGCTGTTCCAACCAGCGAGGTGGCGGACCGGTCAGCTGAGGGCGGTTCATGGGTGTAGGAGACTATGGACGACACTGAAACAGCGAAAATGCGCTCGCCACTGGTCGCCGTAACGGTGGTCGGCTTGGCTGCTGTTGCCGCGCTGGTTGCGGTACCCGCTCTGGCCAGTGTGCCGGTTGCGATTCTGCTGGTCGGACTGGTCGGGTGGCCGTTGGCCGTTTCGGTGGGTGCTGTGGTCCGGTCCCGACTTAACCGGCTTGGCTTGTCAGTCATGTTTTCACTTGCCATAAGCATGCTGTCGTTTCAGACGTTGTATCGGTTCGAGCTGGTCAGTCCAGTGGCCGTTGTTCTGCTGGCTACTGCATACGGCCTCACCCTGGGATGGTTGGTACCAAATGCCCGCCGAACCTACGGCTGGAGAGCTGGCGGGGCCGCGTGACGGATTTGGCCGGTCTGTACGACTTTGACGAGCATCATCTCGAGTCGAGTGAATCGGGCTCCGGTGGCTCGGCATCCACGTTGGCCCGGCGCGTTACCGTAGTGTTTGTCATTGCCGCAGCGATCGTCGGCCTCATCGCCGGGGCGTCAGTTGATGTCACGGCGGAGGACGACAGCATCGGTGTTTTGGCTTCGTTACCGGTTCTGTACTGGGTCGCCGTAGCTTTGGCCATCGTCGTCACGTCAGTTGTGCTGTGGGACCGCTCGAGCGGCGGACGCAACGTACTCGTGCTTCTGGTGCCGCTTTGGCTCGCTCTCCTGCACGTTGCTCCCGCTCTGGCCCTCGTCGATACGTTGCCTGCCGGATCGCTGCAGACCGTGGCCGACAGCGGCCGGATGTCAAACGATGGGTCCGTGCCCGGGGATCTCGTTTACCCGTCGGGCTTCAGCGGGTTGGTGTCTGTTCTGATCGCAGACGCACCGGCGGCACTTTGGCAGTGGGCCGTCCGACTGTGGCCGGCGTTGATTACCGCCGTCACGGCGCTTTTGGTTTCAGCCTTGGCCAGCCGTTCGTATCCACGAACAAGCTTTGTCGGCCCGTTGGCCGCACTTGTCTATGTCCTGATCGCCTGGTTCGAAACCGGCTACTTGGGATCAACTGCCGTCGGGGTCGGCATGTTGTTGGCGGTCCTTGTTCTGATCGAGAGCGGTCCGTTGCAGGGCGACAAAGGTTCGGTTGCAGGCCTGGCTGTTCGCTCTCGCCAGGCCGAATCACTTGGCGACCGCACTGAGTCCTCATCGGTGCCGACCTTTGTCGCCTTGTTGCTAACGATCTTTGGTGCCATCGTCGGTGATGAGGTCATACCAGCCGCCATCTGCGGTGTGTTGGCCGTGCTGGCCCTCTATGGACGGACCGTTGGGATAAGGCTTTGGCTTGTGGCAGTCATCGTGTACACGGCGTGGTCC
Source organism: Acidimicrobiales bacterium (assembly GCA_020628065.1). GTDB lineage: Bacteria > Actinomycetota > Acidimicrobiia > Acidimicrobiales > SZUA-35 > JAHELU01. Next base: position 16,009 of record JAHDFR010000028.1, on the reverse strand, counting down.
GTCCTCGCCGAAGAGCCTTGGTGGAGTGGTGAACTCGGCCAAGTTGGCAGCCGGTCGGGTCAGCTACTCGATGGCGTGATGGGCGGGGATGCATCGTTGTTTCCCGGTGAACAGGCTGGTGTTTGGGCCGGCCTGATCGTTCTCATCATCCCCATCATGGTGGGTCTGCTGATGATGCGTCCCGGCTCAGCGCCGTTACGGCCGACCATGCCTCTGGTTCCCTTGGCGCTGGTGTGCATGTTTGCTGTTCTGATTCCGGCGCCCGCTGATCGTTGGGGCGGTCTCATGGTGGCCTGTGTTGCTCCGTTCACCGCCATCTTGATCGCTCGTTTGTTCTCGTCCGAGGGCAAGGTGACGGCCACGGTCGCGGTGCCACTGCTAGCCGCTGTTGCTGTTCCAGTGTTCCTGCTGGTGCGATTCGGGCCGATGGAGGAGACCTCGCCTCTGGACCAAACTCCTGCAGTCACAGTGCAGGAACAACTGGACGAGCAGCGAGGATGATTCGGAGAATGATCAGGTGAGGAACGCCTTACTGCAGGTGCTCGGCGTGGTCTTGATGCTGTTGCCACTGGCAGCAATCCAATGGGATCTGACCGGGAAACGATCTGGACGGCGCTCATCTACTCTGGAGGGTCAGGGCCACCGGTGGAGGTTGGAGCTGTACTCCAACCACTCGGACATCGAGCAGGCGATGAATGGGGTTGCCGACATCCCGTTTGCCTTCAAGCGGGTGCGTTCAGCTCGCGGCGAGCTGGCCAGCCAGCATCCTGAGCGTGCTTGGTCGCTTCCGCGGATCGAGCTTGAGGTGGATGTTGAAGATCCTTTCTCCGCCGATGCACTGATCGGTCTGTTTGGCCCCGAGCACTCGGTTCGGTTCGTCTCCGGCAATGAAGCGGTTATTGATCCCGAAAACGCCGGTCGAATTCGTGTTAAGGCCATTCGACACAGGCAGCGCAAATAGGGCGATCCTCTTCGGGGATCGTCTCGCCAAGGGGCGCCGGGCGGCGGCTTGGGTCGCGAGACGGCCGTCACGCTGAACTGGCTGCCAGATGCGACTGGTGAACCTTGACGAGCGGTACTCTTGACCGGGTGACCGACCTCTCGACTTCCCCTACGTCGATTTCACCGGAACCGACCGTTGGCCCCATCAGTGGTGCCATTGATATTGACCTTGCGGTTTTCGCCACCGACGAGTGCATCGAGGCGGCGGCGAGGTTCGACGACTGCGGCTACGTCCCTTTGCCTGGTTTGTTGAGCGCCGACGGCTTGTCCAAGCTGAGGGCAGAGGTCAACGCTTTGACCCCACTGACCCAGCGCCGGGACTTTGTGATGGAGTGCATGGGCGGCACACCACGAAACATGACCACTCTCGGCGGGGAACTCATCACCGAACGGGCCCCGGGCATCTCGGCGGTGTACCAGAGCTCTGAGCTCATGGGGGCACTGGGTGCTCTACTGGACAAAAAGATCGTCGTCGCCGATGATCCGGTTGAACGGCACGTGCTCAACATACTTCACCGGGCCGGGGACACACATGGGTACCACGTTGACGACTATCCGATCGCTATGGTGATGTTCGTGGAGAGTCCCACTTGCCCGGAGGGGTGTGGACGTCTCGAATTCTGCCCGGCAATCTCCGGCGCCGAGGATGAAGCCAACCTGGACTCCCATCCGTCATTCACCAGGTCACATCAGGCCGGCGACGCCTATATTCTGCGATCCGACCGTCTAAACCATCGGGTGCAGCCCATTCATGACGGCTGTCTCCGGACAGTACTCAACTTCGCTTATGGCTTTGATGGCGAGCAGGTGGAGCGCACGCCGTCGGCGTCAATTCTGTACAGCTGAGAAGGCGCACGCTGGCCTGCAGGCCGCACCGAAGGCCAAGCAAGGGAGAATTACCTTGCTGACTGGCGCGTTTGTCCGATTGGCAATATGGTGCCACCTATCAACACAAGAACGGCGTACGTACTCGACACATCGGTTCTGCTGAGCGCTCCAACTGCTCTCGACGCATTTGGCAACAACGATGTTGTCATTCCGATCATCGTTCTCACCGAGTTGGAGGCCAAGAGGCACCATCCGGAACTCGGTTGGGCGGCTCGATCGGTTCTCAGACGTCTCGAGGAAGTACGAGAATCCAGCGACGGTCTGCTCTCGGAACCGCAGCCTTTGAACGATTCCGGAGGGACGGTCCGCGTAGAACTCAATCACCGTTCGGACGAGTTGATCCCGGAGTCCATGCGAGACGACCGTGGCAACGACCACCGAATATTGCTGGTTGCGCTCAACCTTCAGGCCGAGGGCCAGACCGTGGTTCTGGTCTCACAGGATCTGCCCCTGCGGCTGAGAGCAGCCGTTGTTGGCGTCGAGAGCGTTGAATATCGCCATCAGAGCTCGGCTGATCTGGAGTGGCGGGGGCTCGTCACGCTAAGTGTGTCCGGACAGGAGATCGACACGCTGTACGAGACGGGCGTGCTGGATACTGAACAGGTGGCCGAGCTGCCCGTCAACACCACGCTGATACTTGAGAGCCCTCAGCAATCGGCTCTGGGTATTGTCGGCCCGGGTCATAAAGTCGGCCTGGTTGGTGATCGCCCGATGTTCGGCGTTCGGGGCCGCAACGCTGAACAGCGGTTGGCGCTGGGCCTTTTGAGCGATGAAAGTATCGGGATCCTGAGTATCGGCGGCCCGGCCGGTACGGGGAAGTCCGTGCTTGCACTGGCAGCCGGACTTGAGTCGGTGCTGGAGCGACGGACCCATCGTAAGGTCATGATCTTCCGCCCCCTGTATGCCGTCGGCGGTCAAGATCTCGGATTCCTGCCTGGCACCGAAGACGAAAAAATGCGACCTTGGACCGACGCCGTTGGCGACGCTCTTGAGGCCATCGCCAATCGTGAGGCCATCGAAGAAATCGAACGCCAGGGGCTGATCGAAGTCCTGCCACTCACCTATATTCGAGGCCGCACCCTAACCGATGTTTTTGTCATTATTGACGAAGCGCAGAACTTGGAGCGCAGCGTCCTGCTGACCGCACTGAGCAGACTCGGTCCAGGCAGCCGGGTGGTTCTAACTCACGACGTCGCCCAGCGAGACAACCTCCGGGTTGGCCGCCACGACGGCATCGCTTCAGTAATAGCTTCGTTGCGTGGCCACGAGTTGTTCGCCCACATAACGTTGACCCGCAGTGAGCGCAGCGCCATCGCAGCACTGGTCAGCGATGCCCTCGACCAGGAACTGTAGGTCG
>JAHDFR010000028.1:0-12662 GCA_020628065.1 Acidimicrobiales bacterium | reverse complement strand
ATGCTTCCCGCCAGCTCGCAGAAGTCGATGGCGACGTAGGGGCGCAGCTCTCCAAGGTTGTTTCGGGTCATTTCACTGAGGAATGCAGCACTGTCGGCATCGACTTCCAGATAGTGCTCCTCGGCCGCCCGGACCAGAATCCAATTGAAGGCAGTTTCCGAGCACGGCCCCACGTAAACCTTGTTCCTCAGTCGACGGAGAAACGCGTCGTCGCCGAGCGACGTCGGCTCAAGGTTGGTTGAGACGATGAGTTTGATTTCAAACGGCACTGTGACTTTGCTGCCGGATTTCGGCCGCAGGAAGTCGTACCCCCGAGACAGTGGAAGGATCCATCGATTGAGGATCTCGTCAGGTTTCGGGGCTTGCCTACCGAAGTCGTCAATCACCAGGATGCCGTTGTTGGCCAGCATCTGTATCGGTGCGGAGCTCAGGCCCGAGTGATCGTTGTGTTGGAGATCCATCATGGGCAACGTCAGTTCGCCGCCGACCACCACCAGTGGCCGCTCGCAGACGACCCATCTGGGGTCAATACCGTGTTCGCCTGCGGCCTGGACATGCACCGCCGGGTCGTACACGGCGATGAGATCGCCGTCAACGGAGACGAAGCGGGGGATCAAGACATAGTCCTGATGAAATCGCCCCATACGCTCGGCCAGACTGGTCTTTCCCGTGCCGGGAGGACCGTAGAAGAAGATCGGCCCGCCGCTGACGAAGGCCGGGCCGATTTGATCCAACACCGAGTCCTCGATCACGAGGTCCGAAAAAGCTTGCTTGACGACTGCTCGATCGACGGCCAGGTCCGGACGTTGTTCCTCGACAATCGTGCGATAAGTGGCCAAGGGAACCGGCATGGCAGCCACATGCCGTCCGGCCTTCATCAAGTCGTTGGTGGCTGCCCGTCCCTGCTCGGTGAGAGTGATCTTGTAGTCACGCCCGTCCATGCCCTGGAACTCGAGCAAGGCCTTCTCCCGAAGGCTGGTGGCAATCTGCTGAGAGACATTGGGAGAGATGCACAAGTCCCGGGCCACAGCGGCAATTGTGCTGGAGCGATCGGTGAGGACCCGACGGGCATACAACTCTTCGGCCAGGGCCTCGGGAACCCCAAGTTGGGAGACCTCGGTTGGCGGACTGAGCTTTGCCAGAGTTTCAGGGCGTAGAGCCATGAAACTCCTATCGGTCAGCCCGTTATCCGTTTGAACCGATGTCGGCCGATCAACATCCGTCGGGGTCGATGAGGTCTCGACCCTCTGTCGTGTTAGGTCGTTGACTCGGTACGCAAACTGGCCCGGGCGGCGTCCAACCGATGACGCAGTACTGACTCAAGAATGGGATCGATCGCTTCGGGCCGTCGGTGTGATTCGGCCAATTGGGCGAGGGCGGCATGAATGGAGTCAAAGTGTCTCCGACGCTGCCGCGACAGATTGCGTCTTGTGGCCAGGACACGGGCCCAGGTGGCAAAACTGGAGACCTCTTGATCTGTCATGCCGTAGCGCTGGGCCAGAACAGGAACAAGACCGACAAAGGCCGTCTCATCTCGCCGTCGCAGAGAGACCACGGTCACGGCCGCGGCAACGAAGAGGCCGACAAAGGCCAACATGGCGACGGCCAGGACCGTTGTGCTGCCGCTGTCCTGGGTATAGGCCAGCGTGCTATTCCAGGCGGCGTGGGAGGCGGCTGCCAGCCCGTAACCCCAGGCGGCGTTGATAAGCAGCGGTTGCTTCTTGGAGACGGCCAAGCCAAGGGCCAGTCCGATCCAGGCGGTAAAGAGCGGGTGAGCGAACGGGGTCAGAAGCCCTCTCACAACGAAGATCTCCAACAGGAACCCGGCGTTGGCAGCTGAGGAGAAGTACAAGACGTTCTCAGCTGCGGCGAACCCCACGGCGATCCATCCGGCGTACACGATGCCGTCCATCACACCATCGAGCTCTCGGCGGCGGATTGCCCAGAAAAGCCCCAGACCCTTCAGGGCCTCTTCAACGATCGGTGCCGATCCGATAGCAGCCCACACATCGCCGGCCAACAAGGCCACGATGGTGTTCACCACTCCAGAGCCGAATCCGGCCACGACCGCACCCCAAAGCAGAGCGTGCACCCTGGACCGAAGAGGCTCAGGCTCGACCCGATCAAGCCAGGCGAGAACGGGGAGAACCAGTGCCATGGGAACCATGCCCAGTAACAGACCGGCAGCGGTGGCCAAAGGCGAGACGACGACAAGACCCAAGATCGCCAACGTAGTGGCCACTAAACTAACGGCCACAGGCCAGCTCAGAGCGGCCGGAAGGCGTGGGGGTGAGTCTCCCGCCCGCCCGACGTGATTGCTCCATGAGACCCCGTCGAACCAGCGCCAGTGTCCTGCCTGCCAAGGATCGCCGAACCAGCCGCGTTCGTCCGGCGTTGGTTGGTCTGATGCCAAGCCTATGTAGAGTTCAGGACCCGGCACGTCGGAGATCCGGTGGCGGCATCGGAGGCAGCGAGCGGGACTCGGTTTCCAGATCCTCCTGCTCAGCGGTATCGGTGCCCCGCTCGGCGGCCGGAGCGGATGGTGCCAGTTGGTTTCCAGCCGGCGGCATGGGAGGCACGGCGGCCGCCGACGTAGCTGGGGCGGCCGCCGACGTGGGCGCCGCAGCCGTCGACGTAGGTGGGGCACCCGGCGATGCCCAGGACGACAGGGACCCGGAGCTGGGATCACGGAGGTCGACCACCGGTTCCGCTGCTTGGTCGGCTGTGTCGACCTGCTTGGCCGCGGTAACGGTCACATCGGCCGACGCGGCGCTCGAATGGCTCGCGTCCAAACCGCCGGCAATGCGGTCTTGGAGCATCCTCGTGCCGCCGGCGACTTCGCCGAGGATCCGGCACTCAGCCAGCAAACGACCGGTTGCCTCGGACTCCAACAGGCCGTCGCGGCCGAGTGGTCGTAGACATGCGGCGATGGCCTCTTCGGCGACGCCACACGAGAACTGTTTGGCGTGCACCGCCAGTTCGGCTGTGGCCGCACTCGAAGAGTTGATGCAGTACTGGTCAATTGCCGATGCTGTGAGTGCTTCGGCCGCCTCGAGCAGGTTGGCTGACCGAGCCAGGCCGGCGTCATCATTGATGTCACGAGTTGAGCCGTCGACGGCTGACCCAAGGGCCGATCTGACTGCCGTGCACGCCAGTACGGCGATCTCAAGTCGCTGGCAGCTGACATCCGCCAGCGCAACAGCTGCAGCCTCTGACGGTGCGATAAGCATGTCGGTATCAAGGCACTGATAGTCCGATAGTTCAAATCCACCAATGCCAATCGGTGCGCCGGCCACCAGCCGATAGGCGGGAGCCAACTTGATCCCGACCTGACCGGAACGCACAACAAAGCAGGCCAACTCACTGGCCTCGTTGGCCGAGCCAGTGTCGGCGTAGCAAACGAAAACATCCGATACGGCGGCGCTAACCACCCAGGTCGCTTCACCGTTGAGGACCCAACCACTGGGATTCTTGGTGGCCGTGATTCGAGCGGCAGTAGCGGAGGCAGCTGAGGAGTGCAGATCAGGTGGGGAGATAGAGCCGAAGCGAGTGCCGGCCAGCAGTCCGGGAAGCAGATCGGAGCGGTGCCTGGCCGACCCGCTAGTCGATAACCGGACCGCTACGTTTTGGCTGGCCAGCAGTCCGAGGGCGAAACTCAGCGATGAGCGTCCAAGGATTTCGGCCACCCGCAGCTTTTCACGTACTCCCAGGCCCAGCCCACCTCGTTCCTTGTCAACCTCGATGCCGGTGAACCCAAGTTTGGCGGCCTCTCGCATTGCCCCTTGGTTGCTTGCCCGATCGTGAAGCTCCCAACGGGCAGCATTGGGGTGAACCGTTGTGCTGTGAAACTTGTCCGCCCTTGAAAATAGAGCCTTCGCCTCGGGCGAAAACCCGCCTCGGTTGCGGTCGTCTGAATCTGCCACCACATCCTCCTAGATCGCTAAAGTTTATCGACTGAAGGTTGGCCAGCGAAAGGTCTACCAGGCCTTTATCGTAGGCCCGATGGCTTTTCTGGGTGTCTTGCTCAATGTCATGGGCCCAGTGGCGGTGATCATCGCCGGGGGATACTTCTCGGCCGGCCGTCTCGGCATAGAAGCACGTCCCCTCTCTCGAATGGCGTTCTGGATCTTGGGCCCGGCTTTCATGTTCGACATTCTGTGGGACAGCGACCTGTCGGGCGGCGTTGCTATTCGATTGGCGGTGGCCGCTGTGGCCGGAATGACCGTTGCCGCCGTGGTCGGTGCGGGTGGTGTTCGACTGCTGGGAGGTGACGGGCACGAGCGCTCGGCGGCGGCGATGACATCGTCCTACGGCAATGTGGGAAACACTGGATTGGCAATCTCCGCTTTCGCCCTGGGAGATGAAATCCTCCCGGCAGCCGGCGTGTTCATGTTGGCTGTCAATGTGCCTGGGATGATGCTCGGTATTGGTTTGGCTCAATCCAAGAGATCATCGCTGTTGCGCTCAGTCCGCATCGCTGTGCTGGCACCAATGCCGTTGGCCAGCATCGTTGCCTTCGCCATCAATGTCACCGGTGTGGTCCCTCCGCTCCTGGTGACACGGCCCATCTCCCTCGTGGCCGCCGCCCTGATCCCGGTGATGCTGTACACGCTGGGCGCTCAGTTGGCGGAAACCGGTCGAGTGTCGTTGACCCCCTCGGTCACTGTTCCCAGCGCGGCCAAGCTGATTGTGGCTCCGGTGGCGGCAGGCGTTGTTGCCGCCTATGTCGGTTTGGATGACGATCTGTTGGCACTGACGGTCATTCAGTCGGCGATGCCCCCTGCGGTATTTTGCATGGTCATCGCCGTCGAGCAGGGTCTCGCCCCCAAAACCGTTACATCTACGGTCGTAGTTGCCACGCTGATGGCCGCTGCAACCGTCCCGGTGGCCATTGCACTGACGGTTTGATCGCTGTCGCAGCCGGCCTGATGTCTCGGCTGGGTCGCTTTCCCTAACAGTAGGTGAGCAAAACGTCGTTCACCCGAAGGGGATTTGCTCACATCCGATCTGAGAGCAACTGATGCGGCCGGACTACCATAGGTCGAAGCTTCAACATTGACGGTGTTCTACAACACCTCTGAGTGAAAGTGCGGGAACGTTGAGCGAAACTACTGATCGGGTTCCGACCTGGATCGGGAAAATGGTGGACACTGCCGAGTTGTCGACGCTCGGTGTATCCGACGACGACCAACTCAAGTCGACAGGCTCCCAGAGCCCGTCGGCAAGACAGGAAGGCGCTTCGGAGGCCCCGGACGACAAGGCGGCGCCTGGTTCGTCCCAGGCCACATCGGAGAACGGTCTGGCGCCGTACGCCCCACAGGGCGGTTCCGGTTCCGGTCGCACGGCGGCTGCGCTGTTCGGCATGAGCGCCGCCATTGTGCTGGCACTTGGCGTACTGGCGTTCAACAACCGGTCTTCTGACATCGCTACCGAGGCCGCCCCTGCAGCAGAGACGGCCGCCGATCCGCTGGACGGAGCGACGACCGGCACCGACGGTGCAGGTGCAGCGGACGACACCTCACTGGAGGTTTCGGGCCAGACTCTCGACCTGGGCGAGGGCGATGGGGCGCCGCCAGATGAAGTCGACGAAACGGAATCGGGCCTGGCTGCGCCGGGCCCAGCGCCGACACAGGCAAGCTCGATGGAGTTGTACGAGCAGGAGGCTCTGTCCAGATCACGAGACGCCTACGGTGTGTTCGCCGCTGGACGTCTTCACATTTTGGGCACCTGGGAGGATCGCCAAACTGCGGAGAGGCTGGGGGATCGAGCGTCGATCCTGGTTGGCGCCCAGAACGTGGTGTATGACGCCGAGTTTCTGGCCGAAGAACAGGCGGATAGCAATTCCGGGGTCAGTCCTGTGCTATTCATTGATCAGCCGTTGATTCTGGCCGATGGAGCCTCGGCTCTCGACATTCCCTCGGCATTCCTGTTTGAGACGGCCGGCGCCCTGATGGCCATCTATCCCGACGCCCGCCTGACCGTGATTGTGCCTGGTCTACAAGACGTCGACCCTGATCAAGGCGACTCTTCCAGCCTCGAACAGATTGATGGGCTGGTCACGATGTTGGCCGATTTAGGGATACCACCTGACCGAATATCGGTTGAAGCCAGTGCAGCCACCGTGGACGGCGAGGTACCGCCTTTCGCCATGTTGAGTGGTGGCTTGTTTGTCCCGTAGGCGGATGACGGACGGGCGCAGGCTCGTAGTCGACTAGAACGAGCTACTCACCGAGGGCCAGATGAGCAGCCCGAGTACGGCCAAGCCGACGCCGAGGAAGGCGATCTTGGCCAGTTTCCTTATGATGCCGGACAGCACGATGAATACGCCCAAGGCGATCAGTAGCATCGGCCAGTTGTTAGCAAACCAATCCATAGATGTGGAAGGGTAGCAACGCCAGACTGCCTAGCCCCCCCGCCAACCACTATCGGGCGACTCGACGGCTAGCCGAATCTGACAATTTGACGATCTGCCTGGACGCTCTCGATGCGGCAATCCTTGATCCGGTTTTCGACCACGACCGTCGAGGCTTCCACCGTTCTTGGAACTGCCTGTCGCTGCTCACCCGGCCGCAGCTGTTTGGCATCAGCCACCGTTCGGTAGGTTTCTTCCTCGCTATCAATTAGCGTCGTTTCCGCTTGAAGATCAACGTTCACCGGCGCCGAGCTGGCAAACACCACCAGCGGCGGCGTTGTCGGCGACGGCAAGAAGCAGGCCACAAGCACCCTATGGCCCTCGGTGCCAATGCTGACCGCAACCTCGTCGCTGGCTGCTTGGTCCCCGGATGATGATTCAATGGTGTCGGCCGTTTCGGCGACCTCGTCGTCGGTCCCTCCGCTGCGAATCACGCTGATAGTGATCCAGGTCAGAAGCGCAACGGTTAGAAGACTGACAGCCATCACCAGCCAGGAGACCACGGAACTGCCCCGAAGCCCGAGATCGTCGGCGACGGCTGGTGTCTCCTCTTCGTCTGGTCGGACTGTTCCCGTCATCGATCCGCCTCGTTGATCCGCTGTTGCTAGAGCATAGTTCGTCATGGAGTCGAGGTCGGTGTTCATGATGGTCACGCTGGCGCCGAGCAGGCAGGTCTCCGAACCGAGGTGCCTCACTCGTCGCCCCGCAAATCTGCTCAACCGGGGCGGCATGAGAACCGCAGCAATGGGTATATGTTCTTGCCTGAGGCCGCTAGATCGTGGTCCAAAGAGCTCGACGGAGCGTCACACCATAGCCACGAATAGTGCTGGTGTTATACTTCGGAATCGTGACGTTAGCGAATGCCAGCGGCAACTACCCACGGATCCTGATGGGGCCTACCGGTTCCATGAAGGACATCGAAGAACTCGCTCACTCCCTCGAGGCCGAGGGATGTTCGGTGCAGACGTTCGCGTCGATGCCGGTAGAGGTGTCGTTGAGCAAGTTCGACATGGCCGTCTTGGTGGTGACCGACGTAGACCCGGCCGTCGCGGCGGCAACGGAACACCGGATTCAGCGCACACTGCATGCCGCTGGATTTCTTGAAGCCCGACTTTCTCGAGGCCGTGTCTGTCTGCTGGTTGAAGACACCGTTGATCGCCTGGAAGCACCCCCGGTGACGCAGATCCGGTACCCCAGCGGCCGGCCGATGGAGGCGCGGGACGAGATCGTGACGTTCCTGGCCAGCCAATACCCGCAGGTCAGTGGCGAACTGCATCGGCATGTACCGATTCGACAACAGGTGCAATCAAGTGACCTCCGCCTCGGTTGGGCGATGCTGGCCGCTGTGTTTCTTATCGCCCTCATACCACTGGTCCTCATTATTCAAGGCCTTGGCGGTGGAAACGAGACCGTTGAACTCAACGACGTGGCGTCGGCCTTGGCGACCGAGGCCCCTGCCGGGCCGGAACTCGACGCCCGATCTGAGCTTGAAGATGACTCCACTCTCGCCGGAACCACCATCGATGGCAATGAGTCTTCTGCTGACGATGACTCCACGGCGCTCGTGCCGGCGACTTCAACTACGGCAGCCAATTCCAGTAGCGGTGACGACTCTGGTGATGAGACCGGGAGCAACTCTGATTCCAGTGGGGGAGAGACCACTGATACCACGGCAGCGGCATCGGGCGTCACACTGCCGGCGACATGCACGGTTGACGTACGTAAGTCGCTGCTTCTTGCCGGCTCAGTTGCCTGCACCGGCGGAGGGCGTCTGGCTATTGAGGGGCACGAAGGCCCTTGGCACAACGACATCATGGGCGTTGCGCTGAGCGAAGGCGCTTCAGGAACCCTGACCCATGAACCGCGCAGCGACGGTACAACAGTTGGTCCTCAAGTAGTCACGCTGGCGACCGGTGGAGTCAAGAATCTCAACGCTGAAGATGCCGCATTTGGGGTCAACGTCTTGACCATCGTTTTTGGGGCCGACGGTCAACACATCCACATCTTCGAGTCTGAAGATGATGGTGGTCGACAGGTGACCTTGACCTTCACCATCGACTCGCCCTAGCCACTCGTACTCCGATGCTGGAACGTCTTCTGCCCGGTCCGTTGGTCAGCGGCCAATGGCTGAACAGTAATCGGCAGTGGGTCGACATCGCCGATGTCCGCTGGTCGATGGATACCGGACCCAAGATTCAAGACTTCGCCAATGGTCGTATTCCGGGTGCAGTGTTTGTTGACCTGGACGCTGACCTATCGGCTCAGCCGGGTCCCGGAGGGCGTCATCCGCTACCGTCGATCTCCGATTTCCTGGTGGCGTTGGCCGACAAGGGGCTTGGATCGCGTCCGATTGTCTGCTACGACGATGTGGGAGGCGGAATAGCCGCCCGGTTGTGGTGGATGCTTGACGTACTTGGCTTTCCTTCCGCTGTTCTGGATGGGGGAGTGGGAGCCTGGCCGGCCGAACTTGAAAAGGGTGAAGCGGTCTACTCATCAAGGGCCGCCGACGTTTGGCCACAAGAGGTGGCAGAACATCAGAGCTGGCCCACAGAGGCGCTCGCCAGCGCTGATGATGTGCTGGCCTCGGTAGCGACTTCAGCGATCCCTATTCTCGATGCCCGCCCGGCCGACCGATTCGCCGGTAGACCCAACCCGATCGACCAGCGTCCTGGTCATATGCCGGGAGCCATTTCGAGGCCCTGGCAAACCAATCTCACCGACGAGTTTCTCTTCCGTGCGCCGGAGGAACTTCTTTCCCAGTTCGATGAGCTTGGGTTGGAAGGCGACCCATCATGGATTGCCACCTGCGGTTCCGGGGTAACAGCCTGCCACAACCTGCTGGCCGCCCGAATTGCCGGCATCGACGACGGAAAGCTCTATGCCGGATCTTGGTCGGAGTGGACTCAAGATTCGGATCGACCGGTGGCTACAGCTCTTTCCGAGGACTGAGAAGAATACCAGCCTGGACCAGCGAGCGACCTTCGAGCGGTAACGACACACCGCTGCCATCGCGGAACTTGACCTGCTCAAGCGGTGAGCTGAGGTCAATGCCCGACACCTCGGAGCGATCATAGGACTCGGTTCGCCCCGCCCGCGTCACGGTAAAGGTGTTGGCATCGATTATCACGGAGGTTTGTTGCGATCGCCGGTACCACCAGAAACCGGCCAACGCCACCAAGGCCCCCATGACAAGGGAGAACACCGCCGCGGTCCCGGGAATCAAGACCGCCTTGGCTAGGAAGTACAACACAAGAATTCCGCTGGCTATCGTCAGGAAAGGCACCCCAGTATTCCGAAGCACCGTAGGGCTCGTCGTCATTCCCGCCTCCTGTTGCAATCAGCCGTAGTTCTCTAGGAACTTTAACTGGCTCGCCTCGCTCTGCGGGACATGGCCGGTCAACATCTGGTCAAAGTATGCCGAATCTGCACCCGTGACGCCCAAGCGACGCCGGAACCGTTGGCATCTGGCTGAGACTGCTATCTTCCAGATCAGTGGTTTGATTGCCCGGCCGTTCTCGTTCGTAGGGCAGTCGTTCAAGGGGAGCATGTCTACATGATTGAAGATTCGCCCGGCACGATTTCCCTGCAGGAGCTTTGTCGAAAGCTGGAGCAAGGGACGACTACTTCTCGCCAACTCGTCGACACGTACTTGGCCCGAATAGGCGATCCGGCAGGGGAGGGGAGTCGATCCTTCCTTCAGGTGGCGGCCGAACGTGCTCGCTCTGAGGCCGACGCCGTTGACGCAAAGCGCCGCAACGGCGTTACCGTGCCGCCATTCGCCGGCATCCCAATAGCGGTCAAGGACCTCTTTGATGTTGAGGGGGAAGTAACGACCGCCGGCTCACGGGTACTGGCGTCATCGCCGCCGGCGAGCGGGGACGCAGCATGCGTAGGCCGCCTGCGTCAGGCCGGCATGATCGTCCTGGGCCGAACCAACATGACTGAATTCGCCTACTCCGGTCTTGGTATCAACCCTCACTACGGCACTCCCAGGTCAGCGTGGAAACGGGTTGAACAGCGGATCCCAGGTGGCTCGTCTTCCGGCAGTGCCGTGGCCGTGGCCGACCGGCAAGCGTTTGTCGCTCTGGGGACCGATACGGGTGGCAGCTGTAGGATCCCGGCGGCGTTCTCAAACATCGTGGGGTACAAGCCAACGGCCGATGCCATCCCGTTGGACGGTGTCACACCTCTTGCCGGCAGCCTTGACTCGGTTGGGCCGTTGGCCGAGTCCGTCGCAACCTGTCGAGCGGTGCACGACCTGATGGCGGGCGGGGATCCTGAGGCGGTTCGTGTTGAACTTCGCCAACAGTCGGCTTCCGCCGAGATCAACGTCGGCGGGCTTCGACTTGCCCTATTGACCACCACGGTATTGGACGACTTGGATTCCGAAGTGGACACACAATTCGAGCGGTGCTTAGCAGCGTTGAGTACCGCAGGTGTTGGGATCGTTGAACAACAGCTTCCAGAGTTGAATCGCTTGGCATCGGTCAATCGCAACGGCGGCCTGGCGGCTGGTGAGGCATACCGATGGCATCAGGGCATGTTGGCTGCCGCCGGCGAAGTCTACGATCCACGGGTCCGAAGTCGAATTGAGATCGGTGCTGACGTGAGCGACGCTGACTTGGCCGACATAGCGGCGTTTCGCCGCGACCTGGCCACCAGTTTCGTGGCTGCCAGCGCTGGGTTTGATGGGTGGATCATGCCAACAGTCGCCATGGTGCCGCCTCGGCTCGGGGACTTTCCGGAGTACGACGGCGGTTCCGATGACTTCTACCGACAAATGAATCTACGAGCCCTGAGAAACACGTCTATCGGAAACATGCTCGACGCCTGCGCCATTTCGTTGCCTCTGTGTCGTGCAGACGATCGTACCGAGGCGCCGGCAGTCGGAATGATGCTTATGGCCCCGGGGCTGTCCGATCAACATCTGCTCGCTGTGGCTGAAGCACTTGAGCCGATAGCTGCAAGCGTGGCCTAAGGGGCCTTGGTGTCGGATTCCCGCGGTGCTGGCTGTAGAAGCCCTCACACCGGAAAAACCACCCGTGTTTCAGACATAAGCGTCATTATGCAGCAAACATGTATCAGGCCGGCTGTCCGGATTCCCTAGCTGTTGAACCACCCCACTGCGGCCAAGGGCCGCTACATTCGCTCTGATGTCTGAAGCGTTCGTTGTAGAGCTGCTGGCGATGAGCAAGAGGCAGTTGGTTAATCGCGATGGCGAAGATCGATTGCCGCAGTCAGGTGCAATTGTCATCGACAGCGACTTCACTTTCCCGGCCGGACCGATCTTTGGGATGATCGATGAGCCGATAATCGACACCTTCATGATCGATACGGAAACCCGCGCCATCGAACCGTTGGGTGACGATGTTGATCGCAACCAACATTGGCTCGAGCCGGTTTCTCGGCTCTCAGCGCTTGTACTCGACTGGCTGGCGCACAGAGACGTCAGCGTGGCCGAGCAGGCGTACGCCACGGTGTCGCTCACACCAGCCAATGCAGTCAACGACGAGGCCCACTTCGACGACGGGTTGTACGACCCCAACGCCGGTGTCGGCGCCGTCGCCGTCGTTGGTACGGGCGCCGGGCCCCGGGTGGCGACTACCCCGCTGCACTACGACCGACTCCGACCGGGAACGCTTGTTGAGGTCACCAAAGAACAGCAACAGGCCTTCTGCGACGGATCAATTGGGCGAACGGACATCCCGGCTCGACAAGTAGCGTTGTTTCCCCAATTCGCCCAACTTCACTCAGGCCCGGGACCGGTTCCCACTGAGCAGGTTCGCCAACTTATGGTGTACCGAGTGGCCACTGTTCCCTAGCTGATCGTCGAAGCCAGGCCGCTCGCCCGGCCTGGCCCGTTCGCGTCCAGTTACCCGTTCGCAGCCAGTTGCCCGCTCGCAGGCAGTTACCCGCGCCAGTTAAAGGTGGTCATCTGATGCTCCGATCCACCGAAACAGTTGTCAGCAGCCGCGAGCGAAGGTGAAGTAGGCCAAGTGGAACAGACCGATACTGATCTCTTCGAGTTGATATCGAGCCACCGCCTTCAGCTGGCAACGCAGTTGGAGCACCTGTCCCCTGCTCAGTTCGAACGCCGGTCAAGTTGCAGCGACTGCAGAGCTCATTGAGGAAGCCGACTTGGCCATGTACGAGGCGAAGGAGTACTCCCGAGCCGGGCGAACAGCCATTAGCGAGGCCATTATCCGCGGACTCCTGGAAACCACCACGGCACTCGGCGTACAGACGTTGG
>JAHDFR010000419.1 GCA_020628065.1 Acidimicrobiales bacterium | reverse complement strand
AACCCGACCGCAGTGCTGCGGATCAAGTCCATCACCATCGACGGACACGACTACCTAACCAGCGACACCGACGTCAGACCCGAGCAGCCGAATGCGTCGGCGGATCCATCGCAACAGTCGCTGACATTGCGCTGGGCGTGAAGGGAGCCACCACCGCCACAACCCGAGCGGCAGCTCGCAATGCCACGGAGCTGGCTCCACCCCCGCCGCGACTCCAGATCGAAACGCCCTATGGCCCGGCAGTTCAGTCCGCTGAACCAGCAGCCGTCGCGGCCCGGACGGCCGTGGAGGAGGGCTCCACGATATGGCGACAAGGCACCACCGGGAGGAGTCAAGCCGCCGAGGGGCAGTTCTGGGCCCTCGAGCACCCGGGCACACCTGGGTATGGCGACCGCTACGGGATCCCACCAGCCAATCTCGAGCGGCGAGACTTCATCGAGTCGGCTGTGGTTCCGCCTGGAACCCCCTTCATTACTCGTCCTGCACCACCGACACCAGGCGCAAACGGTGGTGGAATCGAGGTCGTGGTCGGGCCAAGCTCGGTCAAGATGTGCGGGTTCAGCTACGGTGACCACTGCTAATGGCTACCGATTACTACCACGTAGCTCAGCAGCTCGCTGACACACTTCGCGCTCAGGGCGAGGCACTCCGAGATGCAGCAGACGACCTTGAAGAAGCACTGTACGGAGCGACGCCCACCGAGAGACTCATGGGGATCCGGTTCAACTTGAGCAGAACGCTGGCGGACAATCGACTGCTTCTGTCGGAGGAATGGCGCACCGCAGCCTCAGAGCTCGTGGCCAGCATTGAAGTCGCGCTCCGCCAATAGACCCTGTAGCGCCTGCCCATAGGTGTAGTAGGCCCCGAAGCAGTCTTGATGCGGTGCTGGCGGCTCTGCCCAATGAGCTCGTGTGTCCCGAGTCAACTTTGTTGCTCAGTTTCGGGTGGGCGGGGTTTGAGGGTTGGGGGTTCGAGGTAGGTGTCGAGGGGTCGGCGCCAGTCGAGGGCTTCGTGGGGGCGGATGGTGTTGAATTCGTTGCAGAACTCGGCGATGTGGACGGCGAGATCGATTCCGTCGGCGATGTCGTGGCGGTAGAGCCGCTCGTATTTCAGGGTCTGGAACCAGCGTTCGATCACGCCGTTGGTGTGCGGTGAT
>JAHDFR010000188.1:2110-7105 GCA_020628065.1 Acidimicrobiales bacterium | reverse complement strand
GTGCCGTTCTTTCCGACTCGGCATCGAGTCCGGCAACTCGAACGTAGGTGGCGACAAGTAGTCCGCCGAGTACAGCCGTGACCACCAACACCGGGTAGGACCACCAGGTGACCGGCACCGGTCGCCCGAATATCGGATTGGGAATCACATCAGTAGGTAGACCGACGGCTAAAGCGACCACAACCGATGCTGCCGCCGCCGTCATCCAGCGGCGAGGAGGCCACTGTGACAGCTGACCGACGGCGACCAACAAGCTGGATTTCGTCTGATGAGTCGGCAAGACCATTGGAGAGCTAACAGTACATCCGACTGGTCCATTCCGCTTGAGCCTCATTGGCCGTAAGCTTTTCCCATGGCTATTCGCATTGCTAACGCGCCCTGCTCGTGGGGTGTCGAATTTGCTGGTGACGAACGGAACCCGGCTTGGGAAGAAATATTGGCCCAGTGTGCCGAAGCCGGTTACCGAGGCATCGAACTAGGGCCAATCGGCTACATGCCGGAAGACCCTGACGTACTGGCCGAAGCGCTCAACCGCCACGACCTGGAGCTGGTCGGCGCAGTCGTGTACCGCCCGTTCCACGACCCGTCCAAATGGGATGAGGTTCTCGACGCCGCCACCCGAACGTGTGAGTCGCTCAAAGCTCACGGCGCCAAGCAGCTGGTGATGATCGATTCCATCGCCGAGCGGCGAGCCCCGACCGCCGGTCGCCCCGACGAAGCAGAACAGATGGACGACGACGAATGGTCGGCCTTTCGTGATCGACTGGCCCACGTGGCCCGCATGGCCACCGAAGACTACGGCCTGACGGCCTCCATTCACCCCCACGCCGCAGGCTTCCTCGACTTCGAGGTCGAGGTCGAACGACTGCTGGCCGAAGTCGACCCGTCGATCATGGGTCTGTGTGTGGACACCGGTCACTTCACCTACGCCGGCGGCGACCCGGTGGCGTTCATGGACAAACACATGGACCGGCTCCATTACGTCCACTTCAAAGACATCGACCCGGGCGTCAAAGCCGACGTGATCGCCAATCGCACCGGCTTCTACGACGCCTGCGCCCAAGGCATTTTCTGTCATCTCGGTAAAGGCGAAGTCGACTTCGATGCCGTCAAGAAACTGTTGGCCGACGCCGACTTCGACGGCTGGTGCACCGTTGAGCAGGACCAGGACCCCGACGACCGTTCATCGTCGCTCAACGACGCCATGATCAATCGGCAGTTCCTGGTCTCCATGGGGTTCCACTAGCCTTGACCCGATTTGGGCGGGCGCTCGGCCTCGGTTTCGGCGCGCTAATGCTGTCGGGCTGCGGTGATGCCGTGGCCATCGACCCGGACGGGCTGGTCATGGGCATGTTCGACAACCGTTACCGGCCCGATGTCCTGCTGGTGTCGGTTGGCGACACCGTCGAGTTCCCCAACGAAGGCAATGTGGACCACAATGTGATCGACGTTGACGGCGCCTTCGACTCCCGCATCGAGTACGGGGGCGACCACAAACCCGGCGAGACCTGGACCTACACCTTTACCGAGCCGGGGACGTTCGACATCTACTGTTCACTGCACGCAGTGAAGAACAACAGCACCGGAGAATGGACCGGCATGGTGGCAACCATCACGGTTGAAGAACCGGCCGACCAGGGAGAACCAACAGGGGGATAAGCCATGGGGGCACGCAAACCGGTCGCCCAAACGAACCGGTGCTATTGGATGGGGTGGTACACCTCGGTCTGCCAGTCCTCCGGGTTCGGCACTTCACCGGGGTCACTGATGTACACCTCCCACGGGGCACCAGCCGACTCTTTGCCGTGCTCGGCCATCCACCGTTGCAGAGCGGCATAAGCACTGCCCAGACCTTCGTAGGGTCCGGTGTGCACGGTGAACGCCGCCGGGCCAGCGCGCAGCGTTCCCAGTTCGAAGTCACCGGTATCGGCGTCTTTCAACTCCTCGACCGAGCCCGACAACGGCATGCCGGCCTCCAGCGTGATCAAGCCAGGACCGAAACTGGGGTACCGGGTGATGGGGTAGCCGGCCAGAGGCAGACCATTGGCCATGCACATCTCAAACATTGGCGGGAAGATTCCCTCCAGAACCTTGGCCATACCCTCCAGGTCGGTTTGGCGCCGGGCGTAGAGAAACGTGACTTCCTACAATGCCCGTTCGGTGACGGTGTAGCTGCTCGCGTCGTCCATTGATTTGATCCCTTCGGTAGTTGCCGGCGATGTCACACCGGAATCGGTTGGCATTCGATACAGCGATACACACGGAGCACTGCGAGTAACGGTTGCCAGGTGCGTTCGGTTGGTGAGAGCCAGCCGCTCGAACGTCGACCGGTGTTGGTTTCTGAAACTGGACGGTGACTGCCCGAACCGTCGCTTGAACGCCCGAGTGAAACCCTCATGAGAGTCGAAGCCGACAGCCAAGGCGATGTCGATCACGGTTTGATCGGTCACCAGCAGGGCGGCACTGGCCTGCTGGAGTCGCACTCTCTGGCTGTATTGTTTGGGGCTCTCCCCTATCTGTTGGGTGAAGACCCGTTGCAGGTGATATGGCGACTTACCCGCCTGAACGGCCAGGTCGGCCAGAGTTAACGGTTGACCATTAGCCTCAACCAGGCGAGCCAGTAGCGGAAGTAGCTCTTCCACACGATTCATGGCGACACTCGATCCATTAAGCGTCAGCCTAGTTTCGCCCGTTGATCCTGTCTTGACCGTTCTTGCGGTCTCAGCCGACCGTCCGGTGAGGGCAGACGATCGAGATCAGTCGGACACGCCGCCGGCAGCCACAACCCGGGTGGGGCTGAGTTCGATGATCACCTGTCCGGACCCGCCGTTCCGTTGGCCGAACTCTGCGGCTCGGTCCTCACCCATGTAACGGGCACCGATATCGGTAGCCAACTGCAGAGTGGAGTCGGGATCGTCGTCGATGATTCTGGCTGTGCCATCGACCCGGACGAAGGCGTACGGCGGTTCCTCCAGATCAACCACCATCGAGACCCTCGGTTCGGCCCGCATCGCTTTGACCTTGGCCGAACCAGCTCCGGTTTCGAAACGGATGACGCCGTCGTCGCCGTAGAGAAACCACACCGGGGTGACCGACGGTCGACCGGAAGGTAGAACCAAAGCCAGCTTTCCGGTCCGGGTTCCCGCCCGGAGAAACGCCGCCCACTCTTCCTCGGTCATCTGCGTGCTCATACCTGCCAGCCTTCCGCCCGCCGTTGCCTCATGGGTCAGGCTAGTACCCGGACGGACTTGCCGGCGGCTCAGCTTTGGCGACGGTCAACCAGTTCCCGACTCCCGGGTTCAACCCCGAACTTCTCGCCGTAGTCGGCCATCGACGCCTCGACCACTTCCAAGGCGTGCTCCCGGCCGTAGGTCCCGATCACCTCGATCTCGTTAGGCCGGTTGCCTGAGATGTCCATCTTGTAGGTCCCGAAGTAGTGGACCAGCCGATCAACAACCGCAGTGGGAAGCTGACTCAGCTGTTGGGCGTAATGGAAAACCGAGTCGGAAGCCAGCACGGCCACGATCTTGTCGTCCGCTTCGCCACCGTCGAGCACCTGAAGGCCACCGACCACTCGGGCGGTGAGGATCACTTCGGCCCGATCGATTCGCTGCTGGCTGAGCACGCAAATGTCGAGCGGGTCCTGATCACCCATGGCGGCGCCCGGGGTGAGGGCGGCCACCCGGTCGCCACAGAAAGTCCGCGGCACAAAGCCGTACAACGTCGGCGGCAAGGCCGATGACCCTTGCGGGCGGTCGACCCGCAGGTAACCGGTCAGCTTGTCGATCTCGTACTTCACCGCATCGAACGGTGTGATCTCGATGTAGGCGTCAACCAGGGCGGGGGCATCAGGCCCCACCGACAGGCCATGCCACGGGTGGGCTCTGAAGCGATCGAAAGAATCCATGCTCACTCTCCTGCCTGTCGCCCGAACATCTTCGGATCTTAGCTCTACGTGCGTCCCGCCACGGGCCGGCTACCGCCGGTTCGGTCAGTCGACTTCGGACAGGGCATCAAGGTATGCCACCATCCGCTGACACAGATCAAACACTTCCGCCGGGTCGTCGGTGTGCTGGGAGGGCTTCATGCAGAACGTGGTGTAACCCTGGGTGACCTGTTGGGCGATGGCAGCCATGGAGGCTTCGAGATCGGCCACGTCGTCCGACCCGCCGAACCTAGCCCGGGTTCCCCCAATTAATTCCAACTCGTCCATCGACCGGCCGACGGCCTCCATCTCGGAACGCAACATGGCCAGCTCATCCACCGTGGGGCTACCGAACGGATGGAAGCCGTGACCATGAGCCAGCAGCCGGTTCAATAGCGGCTTGTGCAGATGCTGGCCGCCGAACCACAACGTTGGGCCGTCGGCCCGAAACGGCGAAGGCTCGCAATACACATCAGCGAAGGAGAAGTAGCGACCGTCATAGGAGGCGGGGGTTGATCGCCACAGCGCCTGCATGGCGGCCAGGCCATCATCCAGGAGGGCGCCCCGCTGTTCAAACGGCACGCCTACAGCGACGTACTCGTCCCGGGACCACGACACGGTGGGTTGCACCACCAGCCTCCCCTCACTGAGTCGGTCGAGGGTGGCCAGGTCTTTGGCCAACACCACCGGGTTCCGCAGCGGTGTGATGAGAGCCGCCAGGGCGATACGAACCCGGCTGGTGGCCGCAGCGATAGCCGACGCCATCACGATCGAGCTGGGCCACTCGGTGGCCGGGTCCTGATTGCCCGGCGCGGCATAGGCCCGAGGGTTCTCCGGTCGCCCCAACGCCCCGGAGTCGGGACCGAGGCACACATGTTCGGACAACATGACGGCGTCAACACCGGCCCGCTCGGCCTGAACCGCCATGTCCACCAGGCCACGCAGGTCACCGGGCGGAACCAAGGTGTGATTCTCGGTCAAGATGACCATGGCTCGCAGTTTGCTCATCGGTACGTTGCCCGCCATTCCGGTCTTTGAGCTGGAGAAGTGATTGCATGCGATGATAGAGC
>JAHDFR010000188.1:0-2010 GCA_020628065.1 Acidimicrobiales bacterium | reverse complement strand
TTGCCCGCCATTCCGGTCTTTGAGCTGGAGAAGTGATTGCATGCGATGATAGAGCGGCGTCGCGACTCATGACATCAACAGCTATGGCACCAGGGCTGCGAACCATGTCAAGCTGAGGCCATGGCAACGTTCGGCCAGCTGGGCCGCAACCCCGACGAAATCCTCGCCGATCTGGCGGCTAAACGCGACGGCGACATCCGATGGGAGGACGGTCGTGCCTTTGGCGCGGTGTACGACGGCGGGCCGGGTGTGAAAGAAGTAGCCGAGCGAGCGGCCACTCTCTACTTGCACGAGAATGCGCTGAACACTCGGGCCTTCCCGTCGCTGGCCGAGATCCAGCGGGAAACGGTCGGGTGGACGGCCGATCTACTCCACGGACCCGAGACCACCGCCGGCTTCTTGACCAGCGGCGGCACAGAGTCGATTCTGTGCGCAGTCAAAGCGGCTCGGGAACGAGCCAAGGCCGAGCGCGGAATCACCACCCCCGAGATCGTGCTAGCCGAATCCGCCCATGCGGCGTTCCACAAAGCCGGTCATCTGTTCGGCCTCACCGTCCGCAAAGCGCCCGTGCTCGACGACTGGACCGCCGACGTCGACGCCATGGCCGAGCTGGTCGGCGACAACACTGCTCTGGTCGTCGGGTCGGCACCGCAGTACCCGCAAGGCGTCATCGACGACATCCCGGCGATAGCCGCGCTGGCCTCTTCGGTCGGGGCAAGCTGCCACGTTGACGCTTGCATGGGAGGGTTCGTACTTCCCTTCGCTGAGATGCTTGGGCGAGACGTACAACCGTGGGATTTCCGGGTTGAGGGGGTGACAACGATCTCGGCCGACATCCACAAGCTCGGCTACGCCCCAAAAGGCGTATCAGTAATCCTTCACCGCACCAAGGAACTCCGGCGATACCAAACCTTCGTGTTCGACGGTTGGCTCGGCGGGCTCTACGCATCGCCGAACCTGCAAGGCACGCGCAGCGGACTTCCCATGGCGGCGGCGTGGGCCGTCATGCAATACCTGGGCATTGACGGCTATGCCGACCTGGTGCGGGAAACGCTCGACAACGCCGACGCAGTACGGGCCGGAATCAATGCCATCGACGGGATCCGTGTGCTCGGTGACCCCGGCTACCACCTGCTTGCGTTGGCATCAGACCCCAAGGCCGACAATCCGGTTGACGTCTTCGCCCTCGCCGATGCGTTGACCGAACGGGGATGGATGATGGATCGCCAGGGTCCGCCCGATTCGCTTCACGCCACAGTATCGAACTCGAACAGCGGGATTGTCAACGAGTTTCTCGCCGACCTGGCGGCGGCCGTGGCAGAGGTCGGCGAGACCACCACCGACGATCGTTCAACGAACTACGCGACGCTCGAATAGCGCCACGACCCTAGGTTCGCAGTGTTCAGGTTCGCAGTGTCTCGGTGTGGCCGTCGACCGAGATGACCTGGCCGGAAATCTTGGCCCCCAAGGGTGAAGCCATGAACGCTATGGTCTCAGCGATCTCGGTGGGCTCTATGAAGGTTCGCATCGACACCTGCCGCTCGAAACCATCCCGAATGTCGGCTGCCGCACGGCCGCTGGCTTTAGCTTCCAGTTCGATGACGTGATCCATGCGGGGTCCGGCCACCGACCCGGGACAGATGACATTGGCTCGCACCCCATACTCACCCAGTTCCATGGCCATGGTCTTGGTCAAGCCGATCACCGCCCACTTGGAAGCGGCGTAGGGCGCCCGATACGGGAACCCTAGATACCCGGCGGTTGAGGCGATGTTGACGATCAGCCCCGACCGCTGTTCCACCATCAGCGGAATCACATGACGGCTGGTGCGGAACATCGAGGTCACGTTCACATCGAGTGTGTGAGTCACGTCGGCCGGTTCAACCTCATCCACCCGGCCGCCCGGCCCGGCGATCCCGGCATTGTTGACCAACACATCAACGCCGCCCAGCTTGTCCACGGCTGCGGCCATGAAGGCGTCGACCGAGGCGGTGTCGCCAACGTCGGCCA
>JAHDFR010000418.1 GCA_020628065.1 Acidimicrobiales bacterium | reverse complement strand
CGACCGCGACGTTATTGTCTCCGTCGATCAACGCCGGAGCGTCACCGAATACTCGTAACTGCACGTCCATCCCTCAACTTTCATGCATGCTTGTTTTGCCGCGAGGACTGTGAGGCAACGCAAATAACCTCGACCATCACCGATCGCTCGAAAGCACGCACATCTGCCTACCGTCGAAGTTGACGGACCCAGCGGAAAGGACCTCGAGTCTCAGTTACCCACCTGTGACAAGCGCCAGTGTGGCAACGTTCAAACGAGGACCAAAGAGCGGCGGTAATGGGTTGATCCTCTATTCCACCGACGACACTAGCGCACCTGATTGCGCTTTGGACAATCAAAGCCCAATAACAAAGCTAGCCATCGACGACGCCGCCATCGCCCGGCTCAAGGGCAGGGTGCCGTGACCGCCACCGGCCAATAGGGTTGGCCTCTACAGGGGGCGGGAGGCGCAAATGACACAGGAGACAGGCTCGGCCGGCAAGACACTGGGGCCGCTTCGACTGACGGCCGGCACGGCCAGGCGACACCTGCTCGTCTACTATATATCGTCGGTTTCGGCGCTGGTGCTGTTCACTTTCGCTCCCCAGGCTCAGCCCTTTGTCCTCGCCGAGCTGCTGCACATACCCGAGTCCGAGCAAGGTGTGCTCAGCGGCAACGTCTCGCTGTTCGCCGAGATCGTCATCTTGTTCTCGATCGGCGCCTGGGGGGTGGTGTCTGACCGTATTGGACGACGCTTCGTGTACGGCGCCGGGTTCCTGTTGATGGGTCTCGGGTCGTTCCTGACCGCCTCAGTTGATTCGGTACTGACCCTTTACCTCTACCGGGGCGTGTTCGCCTTCGGTGCCGCCGCCGTTACCACCATGCTGGCCACCGTTATCGCCGACTACGTGGTCGACGAGGACCGGGGCAAGGGCTCCGGCATCGGCGGTATCGGAAACGGTTTCGGAGCACTCATCACGGTCTTTGTGCTACTTCAGTTGCCGGAGATCTTTCAGGATGGTGGTGCCACCGCCATCGAGGCCGCTCGGCGCACCTATCTGATTGCCGCCGCTGTCGGTGTGGTAACCGCAGTCATTATGTGGATCGGACTGAAGCCGAGAACCGATCAGCAGCGGGAGCAGAAGAAGCCGTGGACCGTGCGGACCCGGGAAGGCGTAGCGGCCG
>JAHDFR010000417.1 GCA_020628065.1 Acidimicrobiales bacterium | reverse complement strand
CTAGGTCGAGGCGAGCCTGCTCCAACGCTTCGGCCGCAGCCGCTGGAACGTCGGCGTTGTGGAACGGTGCATAGGTTACGCCACCGGTGTCGGCGCCGAGCAGGAGATCGCCTCCGGCCAGGTCGCCGCTGGCCATGGCCAGAACGGTCAGGAACACGCCAAGGTCCACCCGCTTGATGGCCGAGGTCACCAGCTTGTCGGCGTTGGGTTCCGATCCACCGGCGAACACGGTGAAGTACTGGTCCTGATCGACTCCAATGACCTGGGCGCCAAGAGCGGCTGCGGTCTCGATGGCGGCAGAACCGGTTGGGCCGGCTGCACCGAAGACAACGTCGGCGCCCTCGTCGACGAAGGTCCGGCCTTGAGCCGATCCGGCCGGGTGGTCGGCGAAGCTGTCGAGGTGGATGCGCAGCGCATTCAGGTTCTCGTCGACGGAGGCCACACCGGCTTCGAACCCGTCAGCGATGGCTACTACCGGGGGAACCGAGTCCGGGCCGGCTACCACGGCAACGGTTCCGGTCTCGGTCAGCAGCGCGGCGGTCACACCGGCCAGGAAACCGACCTGATCATCTCGGAACGAGATGGCCACATAGTTGTCGAGCGCGTCGGGGTTACCCTGGTCAACACCGATGAACCGGATGTCGGGTCGGGCTGTCGCAGCGGCCAGCGTGGCTTCTTGAAACTGGAAGCCGACGGTCACCACAATGTCGACCTCCTGCTTCAGCAGCGAGTCGATCTGCTGGGCGGCATCGTTGCCGGCGGACTCCAGGAAGGTGGTGGTCACGCCAAGGCAGCGCCCGGCTCCCTGCATACCCTCAAAGGCGGCCTGGTTGAAGGTGCCGTCGTTGATGGATGCCACATCGGCCACGAGACCTACAACCACGTCCGGGCGCAAAGGGGCGTCGGGATACAGCTGCCGGCAGATGTCATCGAGAGGTTGGACGCTTTGCGCCGAGGCGGCAACGCTGTCGGTGACGTCGGTCAACGCCAGTCGGGCCGGGGCGTTGCCGTCCAGGTCGGCAGGTGACGCATCCTCCGATGAGCCGGAGCAGCCGGCCAACACGAGCAGGAGCGCAACCACAGTGGCGGAAAGTCTCTGACACATGCACGTAGGATCGACTGCTCGCCGACGCGACTTGAGGTGGGGTTACAACCGTCGTAGTAGTGAAAGGCCAAAT
>JAHDFR010000187.1:1960-7239 GCA_020628065.1 Acidimicrobiales bacterium | reverse complement strand
ACGCACCTACCAGCGTGTAAACACCGAGGCTGGCGTAATCGCTGTAGCCGGTTGGTGGGCTGAGCGACGGATCACCGACACCGACGCCGTCGACGACAATGGTGTAGGAGCCGGCGGGAACGGTTGCCGTCAACGTGGCGGCCAGCTTGGCCGGGTCGGTGGCAGTGGCCAGGACCGCTCCCGTGCTGTCGAGCAATGTCAGCCCTATGTCGAGGTTGGGCCCCACCGCCGCCGGGGTGGCATCGAAGGTAACCTCGCCACCTTCGGTGGTGAAGCTGAAGGCGTCGACGTCGGCCGTTCGTTCGATCAGGCCGGTCGCCGTGAGGGTCGTTTGATCGAGAGGAGAGGCGTCCGACATGGCGTCGCCATGATCGTCCTGGCGATAGCCAAAGTCGTTGACCGAACCCAGTGACGAAATGATGGCCAGATCGTCCACGCCCTTGCTGTAGTTGGCCGAAGACCCGGTGTTGTTGGCCCCGAAATACTCTTGACGGCTCCACTGGCCGACATTCACGTAGTAGGCCACACCCATGATCGGGGCCCAAGAAGTCTCGCCCTCGCCGTGGCCGGTGTAGTAGGAGGCACCGCTGGACAACCCGTCGTGAGCCAAGCCGGTGGTGTGACCTACCTCGTGGCTGATGGCCTCCGAAACACCCTTGAAGGAGGTGTTGTAGACAAAGGTCGGTTCGTCAACGCTGTCACCGAACGAGTTGATGTAGGCCACGCCGCCGCAGCCACCGCAAATCTCACCGGTGTTGGCGGTGATAACTACCCGGATACCCCAACGTTCGTCGCCTGATCCAGATCGGCGCAGTGCGTCCTCCCCCGGATCGATGGTGGTGACGTTGACGTTGAACGGCGCGAAGTCTTCGGCCACCACCTTCCAGGAATCTTCGATGATCTGAAGTTCCTGCGCGCTCCATGCGTTGCGGTCGGAGTCGATGCTGTAGGCCGGCGACACGATGGATTCAACGCCATAGTTGGCGTTCCACGTTGTTCCGGTGGTTACGTGCCCGTCGAAGTCCAGGTAGATGGTCTTGTCCGCACCCGGAAGGCTGGATAGCTGGAACTGGGGTCCGTCGGTGGGTGGCGCCGACTCCGGCCCGGCCGCCGGTTCGGCCGATGCCGTTGCCAGACCGGGCTCCGGTTCGTCCAGATAGGCCAGTTGCCGGTTGCGGTCCACGTGAAGGGTGCGGTCATTGACCAGCAACAACCGGAGCTCGGCGGCGCTCAGGCCATAGTCGGCGGCGACACTGCCGAGATCGCCGCCGAGGCGATCGATGGCTGCCTGGCCGGCAACCATGGGCGGACCGCCGTCGCCTGGCGGCGCCTGGGCGGTAGCCGATCCTCCAGTCAAGAGCAGACCGGCGCCGAGTGCGAGGGCAGGTAAAAGGGTCAGCAGATAGCGTCTCAAGCGAGACTCCTCCTGGTTTGGGTCCCTCAAGTCCGCGACGAAGCAGACGCACTGGAGGTGCGTCGACACCGAGGTCAACGGACGGAGGGCGGGCGGACGCCGCACGAGGCGACGTTATTGGGCGATGAGATTGAACCTAGCCAGAACCGGTTACCCAAGGGGTGAAGCGGCGCTGGGTAATTGTCAGGCCGGGCGTGAGTGTCTCCGACCGCCCCGCTGTATCGGCACCACGTTCGGAACCTTTAGCTCCATCGTCAACATGGCCGTCCACGTCGATCTTGCTGGACCGTCTTTGGTAAACACCGGGCAAGAACGTTTGATTCGGACGCCAACCGGCCGTAGGTTCAAACTGTGAGCAACGACGTGTCGCCCGGCACTGAGTCGGCCGCCACCACCGCCCAAGCCGACACAACTGAAGCCTGTGAGCTCCATGATCATCATGAACATGAGGGCCACGACCATCATCATGACCATGGGCATGACCACAGTGACCACGGGCACGGCCGGGCTCGAGTGCGGCGGCCGATTGATCCCATCTTTCTGGCGATTCTGGTCGTTATGGTCCTGCTGGCCCGGGGCCGTATCCCGTTCCTGGCCAACGACACGGTTCGCCTGTGGGCCACGCTGTTTGTTTCCATCTCGTTCCAGGCGCTGCCGTTCCTAGTACTCGGTGTGGTCATTAGCGGCCTGATCGCCGCCTACGTCTCCCCTGACCTGGTCAGGCGCCTGGTACCGAAGCGCACCATCTTCGCTGTGCCGTCAGCAGGTCTAGCCGGCCTGGCACTTCCCGGTTGCGAGTGCGGATCGGTACCGATCGCCGGGCGACTGGTGGCCACCGGTACCCCACCGGCAGCCGCCCTTACCTTTCTTTTAGCCGCCCCTGCTATCAATCCGGTTGTCATGATTTCCACCGCGGTGGCTTTCCCCAATGACCGGATGATGGTGGTTGCCCGCTTCGCCGCTTCGCTCACCGCCGCTATTGCCGTCGGTACCTGGTGGGCTCGGAGACAGGGTGAGAACCTGCTGGATTCGGTTTCAGACCTCCACGAACACCACGACTCCAAGTTGGAGCGGTTCATCGACGTGGCCTCCCGTGATCTGGTGCACGCCGGTGGTTATCTGGTGGTCGGGGCATTAGCGGCCGCCACCCTTCAGCTGGTCGTACCCCGTTCGATCTTGGACACCGTGGCTTCCAACGAGGTTTTGTCGGTCATCGTCCTGGCCCTGCTGGCCGTGCTTCTGTCCATTTGCTCTGAGGCCGACGCCTTCGTGGCCGCCGGACTCCCGCAGTTCTCCCTAACCTCTCGACTGGTGTTCCTTGTCGTAGGTCCGGTGATTGACATTAAACTCGTTGCCATGCACGCCGGTGTGTTTGGTCGAGCGTTCGCCGCTCGTTTCGCTCCTGTCACCTTGATTGTGGCTATCACCGCCGCAGTGATCGCCGGGCAGGTGCTGCTGTGAACCGCCTCGGTCGTGCCTCCGTCCTGGCCATGCTGGGAATCGTCACCGGGTCGCTGTTGATCAACGGCGGCTACGGCGCATTCGTCCAGCAACGCATGTTTCTTCCCTTGGTGGCGGCCGCCGTGGTGTTGGTCGCCTTCAGCGGCTACGAGGTCTACCACGCCATCCAAGCCGAGAAGACCGACGCCGAAGCTCAGTGGTGGTCGTTCGGCCCAACCGTGGGCTGGCTGATGGTTCTGCCGTTGGTGGTGCTGTTTGCCGTGGCTCCCAGCGCTTTGGGAGCGGCCGCCGCCAACCGGGTCGACGCGTTCAACCCGATCGAGCAGACCGAGGCGTTCCCCGCTCTCGACACGTCGGCCGGTCCGGTGGAGATGCGGGTATTCGACTTTCTTGACCGGGCGCTGTGGGATCCGGACGAGTCGCTGCGCGACGTGCCGGTTCGACTCGAAGGTCTGGTCGTCAACGATCCGGACGTGCCCGACGGTTTTCTCCTTACCAAGTTCATGGTCAGCTGCTGTGCGGCCGATGGGTTGCCCTTGCAGGTTGCTGTTCGCGGCGTCGACCAGATTCTGGAAGACGACACCTGGGTGGTGGCCGACGTGATCTGGCGGGAACCGGAGATTCCCTACTCCGAGGCCGGTGCCGTGGTGATTGTCGACGCCGAAGCTATTTCGGTCACCGCTCAGCCAAACGCCCGCAAGGATCCCTACGAGTCGCCGTACTAGCGAGCGGGACTTCCTTTAGGCCGACCGGTTGTTCAGGTAGTGCACCAACGGATTGACCCCGTGGTTTCGCAGCTCCGGATGTTGGCGTAGGTACGCCCTGGTGTCAAACGATGGTGACGGTTTACGGCCTTCGATGCCGCCTCGATTGAGGAAGTGAGTGAGCGGATCGATCCCCGCTTCGGCCACACCGGGATAGGTCTGCAGATAGAACTCGGCGTCGAACAGGCCGGATCGTTCCACCATGCGACGAGTGTCGAGATCGCCGGTGTCGACGTCAATGCCGGCCGATCTCTGTCGGTCGACCCACAGGTCGGTGACCAGAGCGGCCACCGCATCAAGATCGCGACTCGACAGTCCTTCTTCCGGCATCCGGCTGACGTCGCCCGATCCGGTCGGGGTGGCAAACAGTTGCTCTCGCTGGGGGAAGAAACGGTCACGCACCCATCGGTTCGACGAGGCAAAGGCATCGCGGTAGGCGGCTACCGTCTCACTGTCCACCTGATACTTGGAACCCCAGTTGTTGCGCTCGATCGTTTCCACCAGCCCGGCCCTGGCCGGGTTGATCGAATCATCAACCACCAGCGGCACGTACTGGTTGACTCGTCGCAGGATCTGGACCGCAGTTGTCGACAGACTCTCGTTGAGCGGCGCCGGTCTCGCCATGTCGCCAGTGTCGAGATCACCAAGGCCGACGGCGAACAGCAGGTCATCGACAATGGAGGCGCCCACAAGATCCTGGGGTTGAAAGATTCGCGGTATGACCGAGCCGGCTCCAAAAACCGATTGGAACTGCTCGATGGTTCGCTGGTGGTTGCAGACCCGGTTGAAGTAGGGGTGCTCGGGCCCCGGAGGCCGCCAGCCGGTGGAGCCGTTCTTGACCATGGTCGAGTACAAAGAGCTGACCAGCGCGGCCGGGTCCCGGAGGTAGACCACTACTTGGACTTGGCCGACGCCGATGGCGTCCAGCACCGAAGCGAGCCGTTTCAACGATGTGTCGGTGCGGAGCCGGGACTGCAGATGTTCGGAAGAAAATATCACCTGCCGGCAGCCGGACCGCTCCGCCCGCTTGACGACTGTCGAGAGATCCCCGACCAACTGTCGACGAAGACGATCCAGGTCACCGTCGCCGACAACACCGGCGGCGCGCGTCAAGTCATCCCGCTGTTCGAGGTCATAGGCGGCGACCGGTAGTTTCCAGTTGTTTCGTTCACCGGCGGCGGTGGTGACGAGGCATCCATGTTCGGCCAGGCGATCCCGATTGGTGTGAAGGAACTCCTGCACCGTGGTGGTGCCGGTTTTTTCGACGCCGACGTGCAGGTAGCACTTCATTGGCAAGCCTAAGACTAGCCCTGCGGCGGAAGTCCTACTCGGGCGGTGCGGCGATAAAGAACGGTACCCATGGGGGGTTAAGCCGGTCGCCTCACACGGCGTGGTTGGAAGTCCCCGGTTGGCAATCTGTTAACCGGCGCTTGACCCAATCTTGAATTCCTATCGAATCGGCTGACTTACCTTGTTGATTCGTGGCAGAACTGGGGAGCGAAACAGGCATGGGTAGCAGAAGCCGAATGGCAGGACGACGAGGGGCGCTGGCGGCCGTGGCCGCCCTGTTGGCAGCGGTACTTACCGGCATCAATCCGGCGGCGGCGCAGGAATCCTTCAGCTGCACGGTCGCTGACAAC
>JAHDFR010000187.1:0-1860 GCA_020628065.1 Acidimicrobiales bacterium | reverse complement strand
ACGGCACCGACTGGACCACCACCACCTGCACCAACCCCAACGGCGGAGGAGACGGTGGTGGTGGTGCAGAGCCCCCTCCCCCGGGCGAGACGGTACGCCTACTGGCTGCCGGTGACATCGGCCGCTGCGACAGTCCGCACTTGGCGCCGGTTGGCGACTATGTGGAGTCGAGGACCGACACCTGGTTCCTGGCGCTTGGTGACCTGGCCTACCCCGACGGCTCGGTAGAGGACTTCGCCGACTGCTACGAGCCTCACTTCAGCCGGGTGAAGGACAAGACGTTGCCGGTGGTGGGCAACCACGAGTACTACACCGCCGGCGCCGCCGGTTACGTCGACTACTTCGGACCTCAAGCGGGACCGGCAGACAAGCTGTACTACAGCCAGAACCTCGGCAGTTGGCACATCATCGTCCTCAACGGTGAGTGTTGGCGGGTCGGCGGATGCGGAACCGGGGACCCCCAGTATCAGTGGCTACAGCAGGATCTGGCGGCCAACACCAACTCCTGCATCATGGTGGCCTGGCACCACGCCTACTACACGTCGGAAAATCCCAGTGGCGACGCCACCTACATGCGGCCCTACTACGAGTTGCTCGACAACGAGGGAGCAGACCTTCTGCTGACCGGCCACTCGCACAACTACGAACGCTTCCACCGCATGGACGCCGACAACAATGTCACCAGCAGTGGTATCCGATCATTCGTTGTCGGGACCGGCGGAACGTATCAGCGGCCATTTCAGTTTGTTCACAACGGTTCAGCGGTCCGCAACAACACCACTTGGGGTGTGGTTGAATTCGAGCTTCGGGACACGTCCTACAACTGGGACTTCAAGCGCACCTCGGGCGACGAGTTCTCAGACACCGGCTACGGGACCTGCTGACAGCGTCGAGCGGTGACCACCCATCCCCGGCTGTCGAGATCGATCCGATGGAGCTGCCGGGGCGGCGGCAAGTTGCCCGCCGACGTCCCGACAGCTCCGTGTTAGAGTCGCATCCATGGACACCGTCGCCCTGATCTCCCAGTTGGAATCCGATTCGGCTCGGATCGGGGAGGTGCTGGTTCACCTCGATCCCGACGCTCCGGTTACCACCTGCCCCGGGTGGAATGTGAGGGATCTCATTCATCACTTGAGCTGCACCCAGCGGTGGGCAACCGACATCGTGGCCGAGGCCAAGACCCACAAACACTGGATGGATCTGAGCCACTACCACCTTGCCGCCGACGACGATCTGTCGGCCTGGTTCACTCAGGGGGCAAACCGGCTGGCCGACGTGTTGACGGACGCCCCCGAGGACCTCGACTGCTGGGTGTTCATGTCCGATGTCCGGTCGCCCCTGCACTTTTGGGCTCGACGCCAAGCCCACGAAACAGCCATACACCGGGTTGACGTCGAGGCCGTCGCCGGCCAGTTGACCGGATTCGGCTTAACCGCGGCTGCCGACGGACTCGACGAGCTGCTCACCGGATTCATGACCCGACCCAACCGGGGTCCACGGGCCGACATCGCCAGCTCGGTTGGGTTTGTGGCGTTGAATCACGACGGTCGCTGGACCGTCGTTTTTGATCGCGACTCCTGCCGCAGCACCCGGTCGCTCGACGGCGATCAGGTTCAAGCCACAGTCCACGCCAACGTGGAAGATCTCTTCGCCTGGGCCTGGGACCGACCGGCAATCGGACCGGTCGCCATAGAGGGTGACGCCGAAGCGGTGGCTCGATTCAAGGCGACCGGCTAAACGAGCAGAGCGGTCGGCGAGGTTAGCCCAGCGCTGCGTCCAAGCCTTCAATCAGACGGTCCACCTCGCCCATGGTGGTGTAGTGCACAAACGACAATCGCAGGACTCCGGGCTTGGTTGGAA
>JAHDFR010000186.1 GCA_020628065.1 Acidimicrobiales bacterium | reverse complement strand
CAGCGGGAGCAGAAGAAGCCGTGGACCGTGCGGACCCGGGAAGGCGTAGCGGCCGCCAAAGACCCGGGAGTCGCCTTGGCCTACGCTGCGGCATTCGTGTCACGGGGCGACTTCGCCGTGGTAGGCACCTTCTTCACCTTGTGGGTCACCACCTATGGCACAACCGAAGCCGGGCTGTCCACTGCCGAAGCGTTGGCGGCGGGCGGCATCGTGATCGGCGTTTCCCAGGGCGTGGTGCTGCTGGCCGCCCCGCTGTTCGGCGTGTTGGCCGACCGACTCAACCGGGTCACCAACGTGCTGATCGCCTTGGCCATCTCATCGATCGGCTACGGCTCGACCATCTTCGTTGACGACCCGTTGGGCGGCATGATCTACCTGAGCGCTACGTTGATCGGCCTGGGTGAAATCAGCGGCTTGATAGCCAGTGGCGTGTTGATCGCCCAGCAAGCCCCACGCGATATTCGAGGCAGCGTCATCGGCGTGTTCAGCTTCTGCGGTGCGGTTGGCGTTATGACGGCGACCGGTATTGGGGGTCAGCTGTTCGACAACTGGCGACCGCAGGGTCCGTTCGTTCTGTTCAGCGCGTTCGCCGCTCTGGTGTTTCTCTGGGGTTTGACCGTACGCAACAAGGTCGTCCCGCTCAACGAAGGCGCCGACTTCGCCGCCGACCACTGATCAATTTTGCATACAGCAGCGCAGCAACGAACAACATGGCAGCCGAAACGCAGCCGAAGAAGATCGCCAGAATCCAGGATTCGTCAATATCGGCCATGAGCCAATCTCGCAGCGCCGCATCATCGCACACATAAGCGCAGAGAACATAACGTCGAAAAATCCGGTAGGCCACCAGCCCAAAAGCCAAGCTCAATAGCCCCGGAAGGACGACAGCCAATAGACGAGCCGCCGACAGCGCAATCTCCACACGGCCAGGGCTCGTCACTTGCTCCACGGCTAAAGGGAGCTTGCCAGATTGACTCCGCTGGCCGCTTCGAGGCACCCGCCGACTACCGCTTCCCGGCAGGTAGCCGTGGCGGCGTGGCCAGGAACCAGAAGATGTTTCCGCACAACGCCAACAGTGCGATGACGGTGAACCCGAGCTGGTAGTTGCCGGTTGAGTCGGCCAATAAGCCCGCCACCAGTGGACCCACCACCACGCCTGAGGTGACGATGATGGATGACCAGCCCATGATGGAGGCGAAGTCCGAGGTGCCGAAGTAGTCGGCTCGGATGGCCTGCATCAGCGGCCCGCGGGCACCCCAAGCCAAGCCGTGCAACACCACAAACGCCCCGATGGTGACAATGCTGTCAACCCAGGTCATCAACAAAAGTCCAGCGGCGTGAGCGCACATGGCGACACCCACGATGGCTCGTTTGTTCACCCGATCCCCCAGATAGCCACCGAGCCCGGTGCCGATGAACTGAAAGGCGGGGATGAGTCCGGCGACCAGAGCTGCTTGAGAGGCGGTGAAGCCCCGGTCGTCGGTCAGATAGAGGGCCACGTGGGCCAGGCTGGCGCTGACAACCAGCAACGCCGACCCGTGGCCCAGCGAGATCATCCAGAACGCCCGAGTCCTCATCGCCTCGTGAGCGGTGAAGTGAGTGTCAGTGACTCCTTCAGCCCGAGGGGTGTCTTCAACCAACTCGGGCGGCACGCCATCAACCGGCTCCTCAGAGGTCTGCCGGTCAGTCCCGATGATGGATGAGGCACCAACAATGGCCACCGCCAGCACAACCCCGGCACCAACCATGGTGGGCCGCCAGCCGAACCAGCCGAACCCGACCACCAACAGCGGTCCGGCGAACCCGCCGATAGCCAGACCCATCGTCTGGATGGACAGCGCACGGGCCCGCTTGCGTTCGAACCACTTGACCACGGCCGAGGTGAGTGTGAGAAAGCCGGCCAGCGCCATACCGAACGCAGCCACCGCCAGTGCCAACAGAAAGTGGGTCTTGGTCTGCACGAGAGACAGACCGACGAACCCGAGCAGAACGAAGACCGCTCCGATCCGCATGATCGGCTTCGTACCCCAACGACCGAGGGCGGCTCCCTGAGCGGGAGCCATCAGCGCGCTCCCGGCCCGGGTGGCTACAAAGCCAACAGAGAACAGCGTCTTCGACCAGCCGTACTGTTGGCGAAGCTGCACTGCCAAGTTGCCAAATCCCTGCATCCACAGCATCGACTGCAACGCCCACAGCGCTGCACTCGCCCCCACGATCTTCCAGCCGGTGAAGATCGGACGTCCCTTGGAACGAGACGGCGTTTTGTCGGACACAGCTGTCCTGACAGAATCAAGCACACCGAAGTGTAGGTGAGGAGACCGATCCGAGAGAGATCCTATTCGGAGCTCAGATCGGCTAGGCCATGCGGGCGAGAGGAAGTCGCAAGCCGAACGACGCTCCCTGATCGCCGCGGTCCCGGCGATGGTCGAAGGCGAACACCGACCCGCCGTGCTCCTCAATGATGGTGCGGGCGATCCACAACCCAAGGCCCGTGCCGGATGAGCCCTTAATGTGGCGTTCGAAGATGCGCTCGGGGTCGGCTCCACCCAGGCCTGGCCCATTGTCGGACACCTGCACGACTCCCATGCCCGATCGGGTGAACACCGCCGCCTCAATGAGCGACGCATGGCCCTCCGGACTCCCGTGCTGTACCGCATTGTTCAACAGATTGATGACGGCGTGCCGTATCAGGTTCGGGTCGCCGTGGACCACCACCGGTTCAAAGGTCGCTACTGCCAGGTTGGGGACGACGTTCTCGAACTCGGCGACAAGCTGACCCAGATCGAGCTGTTCACGACGCACCTGTAGCTGGTTGGCGTCGATTCGGCCCGCCAGCAACAGGTCATTGGCGCCGTCGGAGGCGCTGGCCGACACCGTGATGAGCTGCTGCAACTCACGCTTGAGCGCCGCCGACGCCGGGGTCTCGTCCAGTTGGTCAGCGGTTCGAGCCGCCGATTCGGCCACTGCCCGGATCCGGCCCAGCGGTGTGCGGATCTGGTGAGCGGCGGTGGCAAGAAAGCGCTCTTCCCGGTCGAGGGCTTCGCCCATCGGCTTGACGATTCGCCCGGCGGCGAACCAGGCGGCGGCACCGGAAAGCGCAGTCAGGGCGAGAACCGTCGACCACACCAACAGGCGGAACCGTTGGTGATCAGCGGCAGAGGTGTCGTCAAGGGCAACGATTACCGCTCCCTCAACTGTGCTCAGGTCCCAGTACGGCGCGGCTGCGGCGGCGATAGGACCGCCCTTGATGAGCACCGTCCCCTGCACGCCGACCTCGGCGGCGTCAGCCACACCGGCGGCCAGAACCGACTCGTAACCGCTGATGTCGGTGATTGAGCTGTAGAGGATCTCGCCGGACCTGGAGATCACCGCGACGGCGTCGGACGCCTGGCTGGCGGCGTCATCGGGAACGCCCTCGGTCATCACCTGACCCGCCTCATCGAAGTAGACGAGAGCAGCGAGGCGCGATGCCAGACCTTGACGGTACGTATCCGCCTCGCCGGATCGCAGCTGGGCGTCAACAAGGGTGGCGACCAGCGCCAACACACTGAGGCCGATGGCGGCCACAGCAGTCAGTATGGCGGTGAGGCGGCGACGCAATCGGTGGAGGCGGGACGCCGCCGATCGCCTTGTGGCGCTGGAATTAGAGGTCAAGCCGTCTCGCTCAACTGGTAGCCGGCCCCTCGAACCGTGTGAAGCAAGGGTGGTTGGCCCAGCTTTTTACGCAACTGGGCCACCTTTACGTCAACGACGTTGGACATCGGTTCGGCCATGGCGTCCCAGCAGTGGTCGATCAGTTCGCTTCGGCTGACGATGCGATCGGGGTTGCACATCAGGTACCGGAGCACGGCGAACTCTTTGATGGTCAACTTGAGGTCGACGCCGCTTCGGGTGGCTGACATGGTGGCGGTCTCAACCACCACGTCGGCAAGCTTCAACCTCTGACCGGTGGTGGTGGCTCGACGTCGGGTGAGAGCATGGACTCGAGCCACCAACTCCTCCATGGCGAACGGCTTGACCAAATAGTCGTCGGCCCCGGCACCCAGTCCGTCGACCCGGTCCCCAACGGCGTCCAGCGCGGTGAGGAACAGAGCCGGGCTGGAGCAACCCCGTTCCCGGTGAAACCTGAGCAGGTTGATGGCATCGCCATCGGGCACGGACCGGTCGAGAATCAGAGCGTCGTACTGATCGATGTAGAGCCGTTCATCGGCGGCCTGGAGTGTCGTGGTCAGATCAACCGCGTAACCCGCTTCCTGAAGGAAGCGGGTTACAGCCGGACCTATTACCGAGTCGTCTTCGAGGACGAGCACTCGCATACAGATGGTTATCTTAGATAAACGCTGCTAGCAGAACGAACTGGGAGCGTTGATCGCCACCACGTCTTCGTCCTCCAAGACCACGGGGAATCTGTTGCCATAGGTGCCGCAGGCAGAGTTGAAGTAGCCGTATTCGTACTCAATGGCGATGACCCGATCGTCGTAGTTCTCGGCGAAGGTCCAGCACTCGCTGTACTTGGCGCAGCTCTCGGCGATCACGAAGTCGAACCCGATCCGTTGGTGGCCGCCGTTGTCAAACAGATCGGTGGTGTTCTTCTGGGCGGCGGCCATGCCCTGCCTGTGGGTGTAGTCCACCAGCAGCTTGGCGTAGTCCTCGGTCTCAGCCTGGTAGAACCAGTATTCGGTCATCTGCCGACCCTCATCCATCTTGGGGATGCGGGTCCAGACGTCAAGGTTGTCAAACTCGACGGCGTCAAAGCCTTTGTTGGCGCAACCGTCGATCATCCGATACACGTGGTCGGCGGCCAGCTGCCGAAGAGCGGGTGTGGTCAAATTGATCACGAACTCGTTCCAGTAACCGTCTTCCAGCGGCGTGACCGTCCCGTTCGGCCAGTTGAACCGGGTGTCGATCCGATCGCCGGCGTCGTCGGGTTGGGTTTGGAAGGCGTTGACGTAGCAGATGTTGTAGAGGCCGGGTTCGGGCCAGTCGGCGAACCAGTCACGACTCACCATGTCGACGTTCGCTGCCGGTGTGTGAGTCTGACCGATCTGGTAGTCGAAGTCTCCGCCAAACGGGGGCAACCGGATATCAGGGCCGGGCGGTACAGGAGGTTCGCCCGTCGGCGTACCGGAGCGGCGCAGGCTCAGGTAGTCGAATTGGGTGGCGTCGATGGCCTCGGTTGATCGCCAGATAACAATGGCGTTACCGGCCGCATTCAGATAGCGGTCGATGTTGGGAATCGTGAATTCGTGGCCGGTCCACGTCCAGCTGGGCATGTCTTCGTTGTCCCACACCGTGACCCACGGTTCGTTGGGGTCGGCCCAGTCGATCATCAGCAGCTCCCATCGGCTCCAATCTCCACTGGGCCCCCGGTAATTCAGGCTGACTGTCATGTCATTACCCGGACCGGGCTCCGGTGTCATCTCGAAGACCGAGCGGTGTGAGTTGGTGGAGTAGTCGGGAAGGAACTCGATGTAGCGGTCCCAGTTGTCGTCGGTGCCCCACTGGTCCATGGTGTCGACGGCCGCTTCGGTCTGACCCAAGTCTTTGCCGGTGGTGCCGATCTCGGACCAGAGTTGAACGGCGTCGGCCGAAGCGGTGTTGGTGGACAACCCCGAGATCAGCAGGGCCAAGGTCAGAGAGGCTACGGCAAAGGCGACGAAGGTCGACGACATGGCGGGGCGTCGCTGTGTATCGGTGCGTCGCTGTGTATCCGGGCGTCTATTGATGATGTGTTTCGTAGGCATACCGGCACCGTAGAAAACCGAAGATGATGCGATCGTGACGAGACGACCTCCCCTGGACATTGCGCATCGGGAGCGCCGGGCGCCGACTTCCGGGCGCGGCGGAAGGCGGGTGCAGCCAAGAGGCCACAACCCGCCTTCCGTGCTTTGCGCAGCTGTTGTTTTGATCAGTAGTTGACGGGTGTCGGCAGGAGTAGTGGCTCCGGCCTTGGGATCAGGATGTACTCGTTTCCGCTTCCTCCACCGCTGTTCAGGTTGGCCATACATTGCCTCATCGAATCGTTGGTGAAGGTGATCCACTGGCATCGGGCGACATCGTCTGACGGTTCACCCTGGTAGTAGAACCGGTTGTCGGTGAACACAAAGGTCCCTGGACCGGGTGACAGCATCGTGTTGGCGAACACCGTCTTCGGTCCGCCGGGGCCGGCCTGCGGACGAACGGCGTTGGCCAGGAAGTTGTTGTCACGAATGGTGCAGTTCCTGACTGCGTTTTCGATCCAGATTTCCCCCAATCCGTTGTGGTAGAAGTCGGTCTCGGCCTCGGGGGCGTCGTTGGTGTAGAAGGCATTGTTGCGAACATCACATCTGTCCACGCCGCCCTGTTCGTTGGATCTAGAGCCCAGCTTGAAACCGGTGGTGGAGCTGTCGTACACCAGGTTTCCTTCAATGGTCACGTTCTGGGCACTTGTCGATCCGGCGGCGTCAGCGGTCTCGGTTTCACCGTTGATGGAGATACCGATGTTGCACTGATGGACCCGATTGGCCAGAACCACGACGTCACGGCCTCCGTCGACGTAGATGCAGGCTGCGCTCTGGTTGTTGCGCCCGGTTTCGAGGTTGAAATACGCCTGGTTGGAGGGGACGCCGTCAGCCAGACCCTGGTTGCCCCGAGTGTCCACCTTGTACACCGTGTTGCCTTGCACCAACCCGTTGCTGGTGGTTCGGAAGACACCGTCGTCGTCGGCGAAACCAGCGACGTCAATACCGATGTTGTTGACGTTGTAGATCCGGTTGTAGTTGATTTTG
The DNA here is from genome assembly GCA_020628065.1 of Acidimicrobiales bacterium. Taxonomy (GTDB): domain Bacteria; phylum Actinomycetota; class Acidimicrobiia; order Acidimicrobiales; family SZUA-35; genus JAHELU01. The sequence continues at coordinate 472 of JAHDFR010000186.1, read as the reverse complement.
AAGTCCCGCACGTTGCCGACCACGGTCAGGGCTTCGCTTTTACCCAGGTCCATGTTGTAGATGCGGTTGCTGAAGATTCCGACACCGACTATCGGCGTGGACGGCGAGTCCCAGGTGGCCACCAAAATGCCGTGGGCCGTGCCACATCGTTCGAGCGACTCAAGGTCGGCGGTATGACAGTCGGCCTGGTGGACCGAACTGAATCCAAAGATCTCGTTGGTTTCGATCACCACGTTGGCGCTGTCGCCCAGAACGTAGATTGCCTTTGGATCGGTACTGATGGTCTGCGAGGCGTAGTTGCCGATCTTGAAGTTACGGACGGTAACCCCTTTGGCTCCGTCAATTCGAATGGCTCCGGGGTGGCTCGAGCCGGCGTTGTATCCGGTGCCGTCGAGGACCGCCCCGGCAATCCAGCCGTCGGCGCCGTCGATGGTGTGCCCCCCGTCGAAGACGAGTCCGCTGTGACGTTGGT
>JAHDFR010000416.1 GCA_020628065.1 Acidimicrobiales bacterium | reverse complement strand
GGTCGGGATGGCGCGGGGGAGCGCCTGGTATTCGCCGATCAGCTGGTCGACGGTGAGTTGGAGCACAAATTGGTCACAAGGTGGCTTCGGCGGAGTCGCTGGTACCGAAACGTCGGTGGCATCACCGGTGGGCTGGCCGGATTCCTTACGTTGTCCGGCGAGCAGCCACTCGGCTCGGCCCTTACGTGGGGACTGCTGGGCATGGCCGCCGGTTCGATGCTGGCCGAAACCCACCTCGTGACCACCAACCCGAACCAACCGACCACACGCCGCCGAGCGGATCTACGACCCCGACAACCGGCCGACTACTGGCGACCGAAGACCCAGCTGGCCCTAATCTTCGTCGGGCTCGCCGCCGGGTCACTGGCATTGGCCGAAACTATTGGTGATTCCTCCATCGAGGTGGACCCGATCTGGGCTGGCGCAGCCGCCCTTACCGTCGTTGTCACCCTGATTTTTCAGTGGCGGGTCGCCGTCCGCAGCCGACCGGCGCTGCCTGAATCTCTGCGCAACGCAGATGATCTGGTCCGTCATCTCGCCATTACCCGGGGCGTCGCCGATCCGGCGCTCATGGCTGCCCTTGTTCTGCTGGCCAAAGCCGCAAGTGGTGGGCACGACGCCACGTCGGCAATCCTCTGGCTTGTTGCATTGCGGGTGTTCTGGGTCAACCGCCGGTTGGGCCTCGACCGTCTGACGGACACTTCCCCTCTACGCAACCGAGATGTCGAGCTCGAAGCCCACACATGATTCTCGATATCGACCCGGATGCGCCGGTCCCCGTCTACGAGCAGATCCGCCTGCAAGTGACCCGAATGGTTACATCCGGCGCGCTTCCGCTGGGTGCCCGGTTGCCGACCATCCGTCAGCTGGCCAACGACTTGGGTCTTGCCAAAGGCACGGTGGCAAAGGCGTACACGACATTGGAATCGACCGGCGTGGTTCGCTCCAGCGGGACTCGCGGCACCTTTGTCCTGGCGCCCGGCGAATCACCTCCGCTCGATCCAACGACCGATCTGGCTGAGGTTGCCAAAACCTACGCCATTGCCAGCCAGCAGCTCGGTATCGGCTTGCGACAGGCTTGTGATGCGCTGGCCGAGCAATGGGGCAGCGCTTCCTGACGCTAGATTGCAGGCCATGACTGGCAGCGATAGCAACAGCAACGGCACGTCAACAAACGGTG
>JAHDFR010000415.1 GCA_020628065.1 Acidimicrobiales bacterium | reverse complement strand
GACGAGCTGTCTCTGGCGCTGTTCGAAATTCTCCGCTCCGGCGGGTTCACCACCGGTGGGTTCAACTTCGACACCAAGCTGCGACGCCAGAGCATGGACCGAACCGATCTGTTCCACGGCCACATCGGCGGCATCGACACCCTGGCGCAGTCGCTCTTGGTAGCCGAGGCGTTGCTGTATGACGGCACGTTGGAGCACACCCGGGATGAACGCTACGCCGGCTGGCAGGGCGATCTTGGGCAACAGATCATGGATCCCAACACCACGCTGTCGGCTATTGCCGAGGCGGCCACCGCCGCCGATCTTGACCCGAAGCCTCGCTCCGGTCGCCAGGAGGCATTGGAGAACCGGGTCAATCAGGTGATCTGGGGCACCACCTAACTACTAGTCGTCCACACCGGGTCGGCGGCGAAGTTTCTTGGTCCGACCGGTGCGGCGTTTGGCTTCCAGCCGCCGACGCTTCGCCCCCTTGGAGGGTTTGGTGGCCCGACGGGCTTTGGGTGGGGGAGCGAGAGCGGCTCGAACCCGCTCGGCCAGCCGCTCCTCTGCCACGGTACGGTTCCGGTGCTGTGACCGGTACTGATCGACAGTAAGTCGAATCGGGTTCGGAACGTTGGCCTGCAGCCGATCCCGATGGGTCTCGGACAGGTCGCGGGCGACGGCCGAGTTGTTCGGGTCCCACGACAGTTCGACTCGGGTGTGGGCCCGATTGGCGTGCTGGCCACCCGGCCCACCAGATGGGCTGAACCGCCATTCCAGCTCATCGTCGGGAATGGTCAGACGAGAGTTGACGACCACGGGCATGAGCCGACGGTATCAGAGAGCGTCCGGACCAACAGGGTGGTTTAGCGGACGCGGCATTTGTCGAATCAGGGAACGGTCCGGCTGTTGTCGTGCGTCGTTGAAGTGTGATACCAGTACGAAGCATTTCAAGCGGACCGCCAGGCAGATTCGACGGCGGGGCCGATAGATCTAGTGGAACTATGGACTTTGACGGCCTGTACCGGGCCGAGTACGAACCGATGGTGCGCCTGGCCCGGCTCCTGACCGGTTCGCTGGCCATTGCCGAAGAGGTGGTTCAAGAGTCGTTCGTCGCCTTGCACCGCAAGGCCAACGAGGAGTCAAACGACATCCTCAACCCTGGGGGCTATCTCCGCCGGATCGTCATCAACAACTGCCA
>JAHDFR010000414.1 GCA_020628065.1 Acidimicrobiales bacterium | reverse complement strand
GAGCCCGAAGCGAGAGTCGAACTCGCGACCTACGCATTACGAATGCGTTGCTCTACCAACTGAGCTATCCGGGCAGGATCCCAATGTTAGCGCCGTACGCCCGATTGGCGTACCGGAAATCGACGGCTCAGACTATGCCTCGCCAAGCGCTGCATACAGATCCACCGGGTTGCCGTCCGGGTCGGCCACGGTGGCGTACCGCTGGCCCCAGAAGGCATCGAACGGCTCCAACACACTGTTGGTCCCGGACGCCAATAGTGAGGCGTAGGTGGCGTCGACGGCGGCCGGGTCGGCGCAGCGGAAGGCCAGCGACATTCGATGCCCACCGGCCGGCGCCTCGTAGGTGGAGAAGCTTTCGACCACATCCACCGTGTCAAACATCAACCGCATCCCCACTGGGCAATACCGCTTCCACATGACCCTCCAAGGTGGACAGATCAACGTCGGCCGCGACCTCGGGAAAGTCCAGCCCGAGTTGCCGATAGAAGGTGACCGTGGCGCCCATGTCGGCGACAACAAAGCCGACGGCGTCGAGGACCGGGACTGGCGCTGATGATCGAGTGGTGGCATCTTCCATCTTCGGAGACTACTGCATCGAGGAGACAGAATTTCTTTCGCAATATCGAACATTTGTTCGAGCCGTCTGATACGGTGTTACTCATGGCGGGGTCCACCACTGCGGCAACTGAAGAGGATCTCTTCGCCGCTCTCGATGCGTTGTCGGGTCGGTACGGATCGTCCGGCGGTCGACCGGCTGACGATTCGCTTGATCAGGCGCTGGATGACGTGGCGGCCACCTTCACTTCACTCCTGGAGCAGCTGGGCAGCCTCCCTGACATGCTGCAGCTCCCGCGCCTGACCGACTTTGAGCAGAGGATCGCCGCTCAACGGCTAACGGTGGCTGCCCGGGTCGCCGGATCAAGCGGCGACAGTCGTACCGATCGGCGTCGAGCTCGCGACGCCTTGGCCGGCGGCAAGGGTTCGTCTCGCTCTGTCGCCCGGGACGCAAAGCGAGCTGCGGCAATGGCAGCCAATCCCGGACTGAGCGATGCAGTGGCCAACGGCTCGATCTCCCCCGACGCACTGGACGGGTTGGCCAAGGCGGCCGACTCCACCAATGGCACCATTCCCACTGAGTTGGTCGCCGCATCCCACGGCATGACCGCCGATCAAACAGCCGATGT
>JAHDFR010000027.1:34404-39249 GCA_020628065.1 Acidimicrobiales bacterium | reverse complement strand
GTCGCCTGGTGGCGCCCTCATCCGACGTTGTGTAGAGTGATGTTGGCCCGATGGGCCAACGACTCGACCGCTGCCACGAAGTCGAGCTGCTCTTTCTCCATAACGAACTTGATGACGTCGCCGCCCACGCCACATCCGAAACAGTGGTACAGGCCCTCCTCGGCGTTGACCGAGAATGACGGGGTCTTTTCGCTGTGGAACGGACACAGACCGCTGAACCGGCGGCCAACGCGTCGAAGCTGGGTGTACTGCGTAACGACCGCGACAATGTCGCTGTCGTTTCTGACCCTTGCCACATCCTCGTCAACGATGCCCACTACGGTCCAAGTTACCCGTGACCGCTGACATTTACCGGCTGTGCCACCGGCCGGGCCAAAGAGCTAGACGACTGCTCGCAGAAGCTTGTAAGCCTCGGCGAACTCAACGCCGATCTCTTTGCCTCGCAGACAAGCCAAGGCCTCAACCGACTCCGGTGCCCGGATATGGGGCGAAGGCCTCGCCTGGGTCACATAGGCGGCCAGAGCCTCCTGCTTGCGATCCAAGTGCCGGCTGATGTCGATGAACAGCTCCGGGCGGGGAATGGCTTCCTTCCACCACATGATCTTCGGCGACTCATAGACCGCAATATTGGGCACCAACCACTTCCCGAATACGGGAGAAATAGGCCGCAAAGCGGCGATCGCGGTGTCGAAGGTGACAACGTGATCCTGGTCGTAGTCGGCTCCTGAAGGAATCAGCACCAGCTCAGGCTCGAACTGGTTCAGCTCCTTTTCGAACCGGTCGACAATGTCCCGCTTGGGAACAGTGTCGAGCTTTTCGATCATGTCCTGATCCGGGTAGAGGATGTCCCACTCGAAGTTCAGGAGTTTGGCCACGTCTTTGATCTCATCCACCCGCTGATCGAAGGTGGTGCCACCCTCGAGTCCGTAGTGATGGAACCCGTCAACCGACATGAACAACGTGCGTACTGACGCTCCGTAGTCGGCCAGACGAGCCATGAGGCCACCGCAGCCGAGGGCCTCGTCATCGGCGTGAGGCGCGATGACGAGAACCCGGCTGCAAAGGCTGAGATCAAGCACCTGCTGCGGCCTGACGGGCCTCGACGATCGGACGGTAATACTCGATGGTCTCCTGGATCAGATCCTTGAGGTCCACGCTGGGCTTCCAACCGACGGCCGGAGCATTCACCAGGATCGGAGTCTTTTCGAAGGACTCGGCTTCCTCGTAGAGATCACCGTGGATCTTCTTGGCGTCGGCGTAGACGACGTCGGAGTCCGAGTTGGTCATCTCCTTGACCAGGTCGGCCAGGCCTCGCACGCTGATCTTGTTGTCGGGGTTGCCGATGTTGTAGATCATCTCGCCGCTCTCGAGAGCGTCATCCATGTGCTCCAGGATGAAGCGGGTCAGATCGCTGACCGACAGGAACGCCCGCAGCTGCTCGCCGGTGGCGAACACGGTGATGTCGTCGCCGACCAGAGCCTGCTGCACGAAGGTCGGCACGACGAAGCCGCCCATCTCAGACTGACGGGGTCCGGTGACGTTGAACGGTCGAATGACGATGGCCCGAAGACCACGGTGCTTGGAGTTGGCCACAATGGCCTCGGTCAGACACTTGGCGATGGCGTACTCGATACGGACCGAGTAGTCGACCGGAACCTCAATGGTGTCGGTCTCGCCCAACTCGCCGGAACGGCCGTAGACCTCAGCGGAGGAGAAGTCGACCATGGGTACGTCGTGCTCGATGCACTGTTCGACCACCAGCTGACAGGCCCGAACGATGTCATGGCCCAGACGGCCGGCGAAGCGGAGAATACCGGCCGGCCCCACCAGCGACGCTGCGTGCACAACGCGGTCGGCGCCGGCTACATCGCCGCCATTCTCGAAGTAGTCCTGCACACTCATCTTGAGCACGGTGCAGTCGGGGTTGTCGTCGTACGGCGCGGTTGGGATGACGGAGCTGACCATCGAGTCGATGATCACCACTTTCTTGCCCGCTTCAAGATAGGCGTCGGCGACGAACGAGCCGATAAAGCCCAATCCGCCGGTAACGATGACCGCGCCCGAAGTGTCCACCTGACGAGGGTCCTGCAGTTCCATGATGCTCCCTATACGAAGTATGTCGTTGTAAGGACTCGCCGCTACGCCGACAAGTCGCCCGATTTACGGACTAGCAGCGCCTTCCTCGATGCCTTACGGCTTGAACGCTAGCCCGACACTTAACGATAGCCATGGATCGCCAAGCAACAAGATGATGTCACCTAGGCAGATTCTCCCGTAGCCCAGCGCGCAACAAAGTTAGTTCACCCATAAAGCATTCACGAGGCAATCAAAACACGTGTCCGGGCCAGATTTTAGGCCTGGCGATCGAACTCAAACCAATCGCTCGGACAACCAATCGACCAGCTCGGCCATAGGCAAGCGAACCTGTTCCATCGAATCCCGCTCGCGAACGGTGACCGCTTTGTCCTCCAGCGAATCGAAGTCAAACGTCACGCAATACGGCGTTCCGATTTCGTCCTGCCGTCGGTAGCGACGTCCTATGGCCTGGGTCTCGTCGTAGTCGGTCATCCAATGCGGCTGGAGGGTGGCCAGCAGCTCTCTGGCCGGCTCCGACAGCTCAGGCTTTTTGGACAGTGGAAGAACGGCCACCTTGTAGGGGGCGATGCGATGATGCAGGCGCAGGACGGTGCGGGTGTCATCGTTGACCTGCTCTTCGTCGTAAGCGGCCATCAGGAAGGCCATCATTGTTCGAGTGGCACCGGCCGCCGGTTCGATGACGTGCGGCACGTAGCGCTCGTTGTTGGCCTGATCGAAATACTCGAGACGTTGACCGGAGTGCTCAGCATGCTGATCAAGGTCATACGAGCCTCGATTGGCGATGCCTTCGAGCTCGTCCCACCCCCAGGGGAACATGAACTCGACGTCGCTTGTGCCGGACGAGTAGTGACTCAACTCGTCGGAGTCATGGGGTCGGAGACGAAGCTTCTCTTCGGCGATTCCATGATCGATGTACCACTGGAATCGCTGCTGACACCAGTACTCGTACCACTGGTCGGCCTCAGCCGGCGGAACGAAGAACTCCATTTCCATCTGTTCGAACTCGCGGGTACGGAACACGAAGTTGCCGGGCGTGATTTCGTTGCGGAAGCTCTTGCCGATCTGAGCAATACCGAACGGCGGCTTCTTCCTCGATGTGTTCAGAACATTGGCAAAGTTGATGAACATGCCCTGCGCCGTCTCAGGACGGAGATAGGCGACGGCGCCATCACCGGCCACCGGGCCAGCCTGGGTCTCAAACATCAAATTGAACTGGCGTGGCTCGGTGAACTGCCCACTCATTCCACATGTCGGGCACTGGTCCGGATTGTCCAGTTTGTCCTCACGGTGCCGAGCTCCGCAGTTTCGGCAGTCAACCAACGGATCGGTGAAGTTCGCCAGATGGCCCGAAGCGGTCCAAACCGCGGGTGGTGACAGAATCGAAGCGTCGAGGCCGACCACGTCGGATCGAAGCTGGACCATCGACCGCCACCAAGCGTCTTTGACGTTGCGCAGCATCAGGACACCAACAGGGCCGTAGTCGTAGGTTGAACGGAAACCGCCGTAAATCTCGGCCGACGGGAACACGATTCCACGTCGCTTGCTCAAGTTGACGATCTTGTCGAAAAGCGATGCTTCTGCTGCTGACATACCAGCAGCGTAACCGCGGAAACCAGCAACATATTCGAATAAGAAGACATCGCAACCAAGCCTTGCGCCACTGCGTCATGAGCACACAAATCCGGAGCGATGCGGTCAAAACCACATAACTGGACCGGATCGTCCGATAGACCTACATGGCGCTCAAGGTCAACGCTCCACACCCCGCTCGGATCGGCAACAAACCTTCAAGCACGTTTCTAGCTCGCCGAGTCCTGGCCGGCATGGTCGACCTCACCCTGGTGGTGGCAACCGCTCTCCCATTCGCTGAGCGCGACTCGGGCAACGGCCTCGGTTCACTGGTCAACACCGCCACAATTCTGGCCGTCATCGTCGCCGCCGCAGTGGTGGGACTCATTGTTCCGACACTCACCGGTGGACGAACACCAGGCAAGCTGTTGTTCGGCTTGTCAACCTCATTGGAGGACGGCGGACGCCCTTCCATCAAACACCATGCGCTACGCACGGCGGGCGCCGTCGCAGACCTGATGCCGGGTGTCGTACCCGGGCTCACAGGATTCGCGGTTGCGGCCAGCAGCCCTCGCCGACAACGGCTCGGCGACCGTTTGGCCGGCACCACCGTCATTGATCTAACGGTCAGCGAGAATAGTGACCCAGCCGACAGTGACTTTGCCGACAATGACTTTGCCGACGGTGACCCAGCTGACGGTGACTTTGCCGACAATGAACTAAACCAACCAGCGGAGTCCGCCGACAACCCTGACACACGGCCCGAGTTTCCGGCCGCTGTGTCATCCAGTGAGGTGGTCAACGTGAACAGTGCCGACAACAGTACTCCCGACACTCTCAGTCCTGAACAAGAGCCCGAACAAGAGGCTGCTGTCGAAACCATCGAGACGGTAATCGATGAGAATCTCGACCGAGCACCAGATCCCGAATGGGCTGAAGGGCCGATCTCAACCTTTTCGGCGGCGGAGGTGACCGAGGCTGCGACGGAGACGGTGACTCTTCATGTAGGACCGTCGGCCGAGGAGCCGGATGCCAACCAAGGCCTGAAGGCCCAAGATCGGGCCGAATCCACATCAGCAGAAGACGAAGACTCTGCACAGACCAGGCCGGCTGATACCACCAGAAGTCGACTGGTCGAGTCGGCCTCGGTCGACCAGTCACCCGGCGCTACCGCCTACC
>JAHDFR010000027.1:15607-34304 GCA_020628065.1 Acidimicrobiales bacterium | reverse complement strand
AGTCGACTGGTCGAGTCGGCCTCGGTCGACCAGTCACCCGGCGCTACCGCCTACCCCCTACCAAGCCATCGTCAAGCCACCAAGCCGGCGGTCGCAGCGGGCGAGGACAACGGCGAGGGGACGACCCAAGAACCGCAAGAGCTTCAGCCCATAGGCGAAACACAGCCAGTCGAAGAGCCCTCTGTCGAAGAATCGCAAACCGAAGAGCGATTGCCCCAAGCACCCCTAGCCGAGGAAATCTCTGATCAAGAGGAAATCTCTAATCAAGAGGAGACTGCTGAACAAGAGGTACTAGCCGAAGCCGCACCGGAACCGTCCGAAGATCAGCAGGCCGATCTGGAGACGTCCCAGGTCGCCGTTGCCGCCTCCGGTGACGTCGAGTCGGTCGATGAAGTCTCGGAACACCAAGCTGAGGTAGGAGCCGCCGAAGCAGTGGTGGCGGCGGAGTCCAATTCGGCCGAGGACGCAAATGGCCAGGGCGTAGCCGCCGGAGTCGAAACAGTCGATGCCGAGAGCCCCGACGAAGAGCACAACGCCGACGTACAGGCTGTCGAGACCGACGAAGCCGTTGAACAGACGGCCGCTGTGGCCGAAGCCGACGCCGACGACAGCCCGGCAATCAGCCAGTCCGCTCAAGATGGGGAAGCGGACCCGGCCGTACCGGTCTGGAGTGAAGACTGGAACGCCTGGATCTGCTGGAACGACGCCGAGCAGGCATGGCTGCGCTACGACAGCGCCATCGGCGAATGGCTGAGCATGGAAGCCGCCGCCGCCGAGCTCTAGAGCCCGATCAGGTCTGAAGGTGCTGGTACAGCACCGACGACGTCTTCAACCGGCGTTCCAAATACTGCTCCACCATTCGACCGGCGAGACTCTCGACATCATGTTGAACGGTGGACGGAGTCTCGTCGAGCACGTGGCGCACCCGACCGGCGGACAATGCTCTGAACACCTCAAGGGCCTCACCGCTCATCCGCTCACCGGTGGGGGGACAATTCCGGCAGATCACGCCGCCTTCAGCCAAGTTCACTCCCACGACTTCCTCGGTCGATCCACATCGAACACAGTGGTCGAACGACGGCTGCACGCCCTCCAACGCCAACAGCCTCATGGCGAAAGCAGGAACGATCATGGGGTTTGGCCGCCGTCCCAACTCACGAATAGCACCGGTCAACAGCTTGAACAGCGCCGGATTCGACTCTCCCTCGACGGTGACCGAGTCGATGATTTCGAGAAGGACGGTTAGCCGGCCGTAATGTGAAAGATCGGTTCTGGCCTGCGGTGGCGTTTCCGTTCGTTGAACCTGAGTGACGGTGTCGAGGTTACGCCCCTCATACAGCTGTATTTGGATGATCGAGCCCGGCTCCAGCCGCGATCCAAACTTGCTTTTGGTGCGCCGAACGCCTTTTGCCACCGACCTGACCTTGCCCCGGCCACGAGTCAACAAGACGATGATTCGGTCAGCCTCGCCAAGCTTGTGGGTGCGGAGCACCACGGCGTCATCTCGGTAGAGCGCCATCAGCGAGCCGCCATCAAACCGCTAGGCGGTTCGGGGAACGTCAACCTCACCGACCGAGCCAGGCAGTGCCAGTCCTCCGAAGCGACGCTCGCGGGTCTGGAACTCCGACACAGCGTCAAACAACGTTTGACGGCTGAAGTCGGGCCAAAACGTATCGGTGAAGATCATTTCCGCATAGGCCGACTGCCAAATCAGGAAGTTTGAGGTGCGATACTCCCCCGAGGTTCGAATCCACAGGTCGACCTCGGGCATCTCGGGGTCATAGAGATACTTCTCTATCATCGCCTCGTCGACGGCGCTGGGATCAGACTCCGTCTCAAGGAGCTTCTTCACCGCATCGACCAGTTCCGCTCGGCCCCCGTAGTTGAAAGCCACGGTGAGCGTGAGACGACGATTGTCAGCGGTCAACGCAGCGCTCTGGTCCATATGTCGGAGCAGTCGCTTCGGAACTTTCCAGTCTCGGCGGCCGATGAATCGGACCCTGACGCCCTTCTCGTTCAGCTCGTCCCGGCGGCGGACCAGAAGATCCTCGTTGAACCTCATCAGGAATCGAACCTCGTCCGACGGGCGGCGCCAGTTCTCGGTGGAGAAGGCGTACACGGTCAACCACTCAACACCGAGTTCAAGTGCGCCGTTGACCGCCTCCATCAACGCATGCTCACCGGCAGCGTGGCCATCAGTACGTTTCAGACCACGCTGCTGCGCCCAACGACCGTTTCCATCCATCACGCATGCGACGTGATTTGGGATCGGTAGATCGTTCCTTACCGGTTCACTCATTAGCTTAAAGTTAGCCGCTCAAACGGGTCGACTGACGCCTGCTGGCCAACCTTCAACGGATGGAGCCCAGCGACAGGCACAGCCCGTCATCTCGACCTCGATTAGCCTCCGCCGGCCTCAGAAGTCGACGTAGTCGCCTCGGTGGTGGTCGTCGTGGCTTCCGTTGTCGTCGTGGTCGCTTCGGTGGTGGTCGTGGACTCGGTCGTCGTGGTTGTCGTAGTGGTGGTGGTAGTAGTAGTCGTGGTTGTGGTTGTGGTCGTCGTAGTGGTGGTTGTCGGACGACCGTTGCTCGGCCGCGTACGCTTGGTGGTGGTCGTCGCTTCGGTCGTCGTGGTCGTCGGCCGTTGGGTCGTCGTGGACCGCTCGGTCGTCGTGGGTCGCCTAGTCGTCGACGTTGAACCAGATGTCGACGTCGTACGCTCGGTAGTACTCGATGCGGCAGTGGTGGTCGAACTCGGCTCCTCGGGAGCGGACCCGGTAGTAGTGGTCGATTCCTCCACCGTCGGACTAGTCGGCTCAACGTTTGAACGCTCGACCTGTCGGACTGGGGCGGCCGGCTCATCACCGCCACCGCTACCGGTCGTCACTTCGAGTTCTCCTGCGTCATCTGACAGAGCAGACTGCAGGTCGCCAAGAGCATCGGGGGCTTCGGCGGTGAGATCGTCCGCCGGGAGGGCGACGTCGTTGCTTACCACCTGCGATGCGGTGGTCTCGACCCCCCGACCGAGCACCTCGTCAAAGAAACCGACAGAGTAGAACGCTGATCCGATGGCTATGAAGGTCACCCCGGCAACCGACTTCCAGAAACCGGGTCGGTCGGTGAGCTCGCCGACGAAGTCGAGTGCGGTCTGAGGCTTGCGCCTCTCCCCCGGACTGCGCACCGTCCGCGAAGGTAGCGCCGCTGATTCCCAACTCTCTTCCACAACAGCCGAATGTTGAAGGTTGGTGGGGGCATCCGGGTGCCATGCCGGGGCGGTCGACGGCTCCTGCCAGAGGGCATTCAACAAGCCGACGTTGTCACGGGTGTCGTGGTCGGCCTCCAGATCATCGGCCGAGTACAACGTCGAGCCGGCCAGATCACCGGGATGTCGTTGACTTGGAGGGGCGAACTCCGGACCCGGTTCCGGCACCCGTTCAACCGGAGGGCCCGAGTCAACGATCGTGGAACGTTCGACAATGACCAAACCCGTCTCGGAAAACTCAGCCGACTCCTCATCGGACACGTTTGTCGGGTCGGACCGGTCTTCTCCGGGTGGCTCAGCCGACTCCGGCTCGGTGGGGTGCCGGGCTTCCACCGTTGCATCGACGATTTCGATTGCGATCTCATCATCAGACGGGTGGCCCGCATCGGCCGAAAAGGCAGCTGCGTCAATGGTGGCGGCACCTTCGGATTCGCCACCGATGGTGACGGCCGGGCCGTTCCCGGCTCCAAGTTCCGGTTCCACCTCGTCGGCCGGCTCCAGCAGATAACCAAGCAAAGAGAAGGTTCCGTCGTCAGGTTCGGGGGCCGAGTCCGACTCGCCATCGGAAATCAAGTCAGTAGTGGTCGTGCCCGGGACCGCGCTCAGAGGGTCCGCATCCGAACCGTCTGTTCCCGGCAAGTCAGTGGCGCTCGGACGTTCACCCTCGGGTCGCTCGGCCGAATCATCAGATGACCGGACCGGCGACATCTCAAGCAATTCGGCGAACGCGTCATCAATATCGGCCGAGTCCTGAAGGTCTCCGACCGCAGTTCCCCACTCGGTGAGCGGGGTATTGCCGTTTGGCTCTCCCGACTGAGCCGGATTGGCTCTATCGTCCATTGCTTCCCTTTGTCCTCACCAAGCGATCCCGCACATGAGCTCGCTCGAGCACCGCAATATAGTGTAAAGCTTCCCAGGCAAATGAGAGCCATGAGCAATACGCACCAGCACGATTCGGATACCAGGGTCGAACGGCTCCTCAGTACCGTAACCACCCACTTGCCTGGCGGCGGAGAACTTCGCCCTGGACAGGTGCAGATGGCTCAGGCCGTCTGGCGAACAGTGCAGGCTGAAGACGTTTCCGGACTCGCTCCGGATCACGACGACGGCGACGACACTGTCGATCCGGACGAAGCAGGGCCAGATGACGGTAGCCCGGATGAAGCGAATCCAGATGACGGCGACGACCGGGAAGCGGATCGTCAGTCATCGGTGCTGCTGGTGGAAGCCGGCACCGGCACTGGGAAGTCGCTGGCCTACCTCATCCCACCACTGAGCGCCGGTTTGAAGACTGTCGTGGCTACCGCCACAATCGCCCTGCAGGGCCAGCTGGTCGATAAAGACGTACCGATGGTCAACAAGGGTCTGGGCCAAAACCTGACAGCCGCGGTGTTGAAAGGCCGTGGCAACTATCTCTGCCAACAGCAGCTGAACGAGCTGGCCGAAACCAAGCGATCCGATCAACTCAGTCTGTTGGGTGGCCGCAATCCGGATCGCCTAAGGCCGATCTTGCAGTGGGCTTCCGAAACCGAAACCGGCGATCGAGAAGAGTTGGAGGACGCACCCCCATTCGACGTGTGGAGGGCGGTCAGCGTCTCCGGAGATGAGTGCCCGGGCGCCAACCGGTGCCCGTCAGGTGGCGAGTGCTACTCGGAAGCGGCACGCCAGCGAGCCCTGGCCGCCGACGTCATCGTCACCAATCATCACTACTACGGGCTGCACTTGTCGTCGGGAGGTGCCCTGCTCCCCGAACACGATGTTGTCATCTTTGATGAGGCCCATCAGTTGCCTGACACCCTGTCAGCGACCTGTGGAGCGGAAATCAGCGGCGGAAGACTACGAGCAGCAGGACGCCGAGTCCGCTCGCTGCTAACCGACGAATCGGCCAGCGACTCGCTCGATCGGTCAGCAGGCGAACTGGACACGGCGCTACGCCCTGAGGTTGGCAACCGGATCGATGTGGACACCGAGCTGCGGAGGATCTCCAACTCCACCCGGCAACGATGCATGTCGGTCATCGACAATCTGCGAGAGCTCGACGCCAAAGAGGGAACCAACGTCGCCGCACGCATTGAACGACTCCAACTGACACTCACCCGCCTCGTGAATGACATCGATGACCTGCTGAGCACGTCCGACGGCTCGTCGTCCAAGCGAGTCAGCACCGAAAGTGTGCTGTGGGTTGACGGCAAGCCGGACTCGCCGGTCCTGCGGAAGACACCGTTGACCTACGACAGCGTTCTGGCCGACACCCTGTGGCCCGAGCACTCGGTCATTCTCACCAGCGCCACGCTGCCTGACGCCTTCGGCACTCAACTCGGTCTGCCGGCGGAGACAGGCACTCCAATGAAGGTTGAGTCGCCGTTCGACTACGAAAACAACGCCATGCTCTATTGTCCGGTGGACCTTCCGAACCCGAGAAGCCCCGACTACCGAAGGGCGTCTCAAGACGAGATGATCGGATTGATCAACGCCGCCGGCGGCAGAACACTCGGCTTGTTCACCAGCTTCTCAGCAATGGATGGAGCGGCCGAAAGGCTACGCGATGCCCTCGATTTCCCTGTTCTTGTTCAAGGAGAGGCGTCGAAGGCCTCCCTGGTCGAGACGTTTAAGCAAGACCCGTCCGCAGTACTACTGGCCACGATGTCGTTCTGGCAAGGCATAGACCTCCCGGGAGAGACGCTTACGCTCGTCACTATCGACCGCATACCCTTCCCCCGACCTGATGATCCGGTAACCCAAGCTCGGCGCGACCTGGCCGGAGCGGCGGCGTTTCGAGTCGTCGACCTCCCGCGAGCCCAAATGCTTCTGGCCCAAGCCGCCGGGCGGCTGGTTCGCACTACATCAGATCAGGGCGTTGTCGCCGTCCTCGACCCCAGGCTGGCCACCAACAAGTCCTACCGGTGGGACCTCATCGGCGCGATGCCACCGTTCACCCGCACCAAGGATCGAGCTCAGGTCACCGAGTTTCTCCAGTCGCTCCAACATTCCAACCGACGTTGAGACTGCTCCAGCGACCGGCCGGGCCGACGCGTCCAGGGCCAGTCGACGGGCGAAATTTGAACGCCACGAGACGCTTGTTCGCCCCGTAATGGCCAGGAAACAACGGTGAAACAAAGCCCTCGTACTGTTTGGGCATGTCAGTTGAGCTACTGAACTGGCCCGCCGAGGACGAACGCAGAAGATCGTTGGCACAACGGGGTGTCCCTCGGCTTCTGCTGGTTAATCCTGATCGTTCGCCTCCAACGGTTACCGACCATCTGGAGGACTGGATCCGACGCCCCTACAACGACGTGGACCTGGAAGCTCGAATAGCGTGCCTTAGAGCCAGGGCGTCGGAGCCTGCCGTGGCAGGCGACTCGCCCGCCATCGACGAGGACGGTGTGCTTCGCACCGATCGGGGGTGGCTCGCACTGTCAGATGTTGAGGTCAAGCTAATGACGGAGTTGATCGGACGCTACGGCGCCGTGGTCGACCGCGACTCTCTCCAGAATGCCGCTTGGCCCAACCAGCAGGTGAGCAGAAACCTCCTCGACGTGTATCTGCACAAGCTGCGACCGCGGGTGATTGAGGTCGGCTTGGCCATCAACACAGTCCGCAAGCGGGGGTATTTGCTCGACCGACTCGACGCGGCGGTGGATTTGGTGGGCACCACCAGGGCCAGACCCAATTAAGAAACCACTAATTGTCTGCTGACATCTGCTTAACGATTCATACACAGCGGGGAAATCTGCGGTCAGTACGTTCGTGGCCAAGTTCCCTATTTAGCGGAGGAAAGAAAGAACATGCTAGGCGAGATTGCGCTCGGCGCTTTGGCAGCTCAGGCCGCCGACATAGCGTCGCAGTACGACCGAACGGAACCAAGCGGTTTCATGAACATGGTCGTGCTCGACAACATTTTCATCTTCGTCGCTGCAGTACTGGTCCTGATGATGCAGGTTGGCTTTGCCCTACTGGAAGCCGGCCTAACCAGGGCCAAGAACGCAGCGAACATCATGATGAAGAACCTCATGGATGCCAGCCTCGGCATCGCCTTGTTCGCCGCCATCGGATGGGGCATCGCCTATCCGGGCGACTTCAACGGTTGGGTCGGATCGGCCGGACTCGGAATCGCCGGTCTGACAGACGGATTCCTTGTCGATATCTCGCCGGAGGCAGTGGCCGCCGACGGTTTCTACCCGCTGGCCGTCCCGGTCGACTTCTTGTTCCAGGCCGCCTTCGCCGCCGCTGCCGCCACGATCGTTTCCGGCGCTGTTGCCGGCCGCACCAAATTCGTCGGCTACCTGGCCTACTCGGCGGTCATCACCGCCATCCTCTACCCCATCATCGTCAGCTGGAAGTGGGGCGGAGGCTGGCTTGACAGCCTCGGCTTCGTCGACTTCGCCGGCTCCGGTCTTGTCCACATGACCGGTGGTTTCGCCGCCCTGGCCGGTGCCATCGTCCTCGGGCCCCGCATTGGTAAGTACACCGATGACGGCAAGCCTCGGGCCATGCCGGGTCACAGCATTCCACTGGCCATCACCGGCGTGCTCATTCTCTTCATCGGCTGGTTCGGTTTCAATCCGGGATCGCAGTTGCAGGCTGACATGGCCGTGCCGCTGATCGCCGTATACACCGCTCTGGCAGCCGCCACCGGTGGCATCGCCGGAATGGTGACCTCATGGATTATGGGCGGTAAGCCTGACGTGTCCATGGCCGGCAACGGCCTGCTGGCCGGCCTGGTCGCCATCTGCTCCGGCATTGGTGAAATGGACTGGCTCGGCACCTGCCTGACCGGCATGATCGCCGGCATCCTTGTGGTCGTCTCCGTCCTCACCGTTGAGCGGCAGCGTATCGACGATCCAGTCGGCGCCTTCTCAGTCCACGGACTGTGCGGATTCTGGGGGCTCCTGGCCACCGGCCTGTTCGCCACCACCAGCCCGATCAACGGAGCAGAGGAAGCCGCCGGTCTGTTCTACGGTGGCGGCGCCGGCCTGCTGATCGACCAGCTCATAGGCGGTGTGGCCATCGGCGTGGTGGTCTTCGTTGCCGCTTTCGCCCTCTTCTCAGCGCTCAAGGCTGCCGGCATGCTGCGGGTATCGGAAGAGGAAGAGAAAATGGGCCTTGACGTCGCTGAGCACGGTAGCACCGGCTACGGCCCCGATCTGATGACGGCGACGGTCTAGTTGAACCATCCGACTTACTCGGACACTCACTCAACCAAGATCGCAGTAAAGGACGCAAAGAAATGAAACTGGTAACAGCCGTAATCAAACCCCACCGCCTGGACGATGTGAAGGCCGCTCTGGCCGCCAGCGGAGTACAGGCCATGACCATCACCGAGGCCAAAGGCTTCGGTCGCCAGGGAGGTCACACCGAAACCTACCGCGGTGCCGAATACAAGATCGACTTCGTTCCCAAAGTAAAGATTGAGATCGTGGTCGACGCCCCCCGGGCCGATGAGATCGTCACCGTCCTCCGAGATGCCGCTCAAACCGGTGTCATCGGTGACGGAAAAATCTGGGTGACCCCCGTGGACACCATGGTGCGAATCCGCACCGGAGATGTTGGAGCTGAGGCCATCTAGTAATAGACAACTTCCCCTTCAGTCAACAAACGAGTTGACCTCAGCCTGACGCAGGACAACGACGTCCACACAACCTGGCAGCACGATTGAGGGAGCGATTGGTTACCGGCTTACCGGATTGGTCAGTAACCAAGATGCTCGATCAGACCTCGATCGTGCTGCCAGTTCTTTTCCACCCGGACAACCAGCTCCAGGTACACACCGCGGGGAAGTTGCTTCCGCACACTGGTTCCCACGGATTTCAGCATCGATCCGCCCTTGCCGATAACAATTCCTTTCTGAGAATCGCGCTCAACCAGGATCTCGACCTTGATGCGGGGCCACTCCCACTCCACCACTCTGGTGGCGATTGAGTGAGGTACTTCCTCTTCAGTGGCGTGCAGAAGCTGCTCTCGGACCAGCTCGGCAACCACAAACGCTTCGGGGACGTCGGTGACAACGTCACTCGGGTACCAGAGCGGACCGTGAGGCAGACAGGAGGCGAGGTGGGTCACCAAATCCTCTACCCCACGCCCAGTCCACGCCGAGACCGGAAAGTAGGCCGAGAAGTCCAAAGGGGCGGTGGCAGCCAGCTGCTCCAGAACCTTCTCCTTGGGAAGGCCGTCGATCTTGTTCACGATCACCACCGACTTTGCCGGGTCAAGAGACTCGGCCAAGAACGCATCCCCACGCCCGAAGCCGGACCGCCCATCGATCACCAGGCAGGCAACGTCGCAGTCGCCGTAGGCTTCGCGGGCGGTCTCATTGAGTTTGACCCCCAGCTCGGTGCGAGCCTTTGATATTCCCGGGGTGTCGACAAAAACGAGCTGGTGTTGTTCCGTGGTCAGCACGCCGCGGATCTGGTGTCGGGTCGTTTGGGCCTTGTTGGAGACGATGGTTACCTTCTCGTCGAGAATCTGGTTAAGCAGAGTCGACTTTCCCACATTCGGGCGGCCAATGATGGCCACAAAACCCGAGCGGAAATCCGGCGCCGGCTCCCGCGGCAACATCTCGTCCCCGGTCTGCGTCTCGCCGTCCACCTTCGTCCCACTTTCGGCTTGCGGCTCTTCTTCACTCATGGCTTAGGAGCCTAGCGAGTAGGCCATGAGCGTTGGTGGGCTCCTTGCGATGAGGCCTTGGCCGAAGAGCCATTTGATGCTTAGGACGTGCGCCTACTCGCGCACGTCCTAAGCTCTCTACTTTGTGGGTGCACTCTGTGGCACGGCGCCGACGGCAACCGACGATCGAGACACCCGTACCTTGGTGATGCGGCGTCCCTGGACTCGTTCGACTTTGAGATAATGGCTGGCAACTTCGCAGGTCTCACCGACGGCAGGCACTCGCCCGAACACATCAAACGCCAACCCTCCTACGGTGTCCCAGTCACCTTCGGGTAGCTGAAGGCCACCCAGGTCATTGACTTCGTCGATCAGGATACGGGCGTCAACCCGCAACGAACCGTCGACCAGTCGCTCCACCAGTGGTTCCTCGACGTCGTACTCGTCCACGATCTCCCCGACGAGCTCCTCAATCAGGTCTTCGAGAGTCACCAGTCCGGCAATTCCGCCGTACTCATCGACGGCAATCGCCATGTGATAGGTCTCCCGCTGCATTTCGCGCAGAAGCTCCGATACTTTCTTCGTTTCAGGTACGAACGGGGCCGTGCGGACTAGCGTGTCGATCTCCTGGTCGGCATGTCCGTCCAGTTCGGCCCTGATCAGATCTTTCACATAGGCCAAGCCGACAACGTCATCAATGCTCTCCCCTACAACCGGGACCCGGGAGAAGCCCACCACCGAAGCCTTCTCCAGCACGTCGGCCACAGTGGCACCTTTGCTGACCGTCACCATGTCGGTTCGTGGAACCATGACCTCCCGCACAATGGTGTCGCCGAACTCGATAGCCGACTCGATGAGATCGCGCTCCGTCTCATCGATGACGTCGTCTTCGACTGCGGCGTCAGCCAACGCAATCAACTCTTCGGGTACGGCAAACGGGCCCTGCCGCAGGCCTTTACCGGGCATCACCACATTGGTCAGCCCAATAAGGAAACGGGCCAACAGGCGACTGGGCCCAAATCTAAGCAACATGCCGGCGGGACCGGCCAGCACCAGGGCCGAACGGTCAACGTTCAGGATCGACCACGTTCGAGGCAGCGCCTCGGTGGCGACGAACATGAAAAACATGTTGGCTACTATCAGCACTGTCGACAACGGCTGGTTGAAAAACCGGAAGGCCAACACCGCAGCCAGAGCCGCTTCACTCAGCTGGAACAGGACCACCAGCAGACGTAAAGGATTTCTGACCTCTTCTTCCGGAAGTGCCAACAGCTGAGCCAGGCGGGTAGCTCTCCTACCGTCGTACTCGGCCAGAGAGTCGGCTCGAGCGACGCTGGATCGATCAAACGCTTCTTCAGCCGCCACAAGAATGGCCGCCACCAGAGCCAGCACAACCAGAGCGGCAAGGGCCACGGCATCAACGAACATGAACTCAGCGGAAGTCATGGCGAGGGTTCCGGATGGCTAAATCCGTAGCGGGCCATGTGAATCCGCTCCCGATCCTGCATGCGCAGTCGCTCATCCTCCAGATAGTGGTCGTGTCCGAGCACATGCAGGACGCCGTGAACAACCAGCAAGGTCAGTTCGGCGTCTGGGCTTCCGCAGTGTGTCGGTGCTTGAGCAACAGCCACTTCGGGGCAGACGACCACGTCTCCCAGGAACACCGGGACCCCGTCAAGGACACCGGCCACCACGTCGAGGCCGTCGATAGGGAAGGCCAACACGTCCGTTGGGCCTTCTTTACCCATATGGTCACCATTGAGCTGGGTCATCTCGTCGACGCCAACGAACACCAGCGCCAGTTCGCCCGATTCGACACCCTCTTCCGCCAGGGTTTCGCGAGCTACCGTTGCCAGCCGTTCAGCATCAAGGTTGTCAGCCCCGCTCCGATCTGTCACCTCCACAGTGGCCGAAGTGTTCACTGATGAAAGGTCTGCCACCATGTCCCGATCACTCATCGGCGTGCAGAACGTTGTGACGGTTGATGGCTCACAGCTGGTTCTTGTTACGTGCGTAGGCGTCGACAATGTCTTGGACTATGCGATGTCGAACCACGTCGGAGGAGGTGAGTCGGACGAAGTCCAAACCATCGATTCCGCCCAGCACCCGTTCCAGACCGTCCAGACCGCTCTTTCCACCGGAGACGTCGACCTGCGTGGTGTCGCCGGTGATGACGGCCCTGGAGTTGAATCCGATTCGGGTGAGAAACATCATCATTTGCTGAGGGGTGGTGTTCTGGGCCTCGTCCAAGATGATGAAGCTGTCGTTGAGGGTGCGACCACGCATGAACGCCAGCGGAGCGACCTCCACCACGTTGCGCTCAAAAAGGCGACTCATCTGGTCGGCACCAACCATGTCGTGGAGTGCGTCGTACAGAGGGCGAAGATACGGATCGACTTTGTCCATCAGGTCTCCGGGGAGGTAACCCAACCGCTCGCCGGCTTCAACCGCCGGGCGCGTCAGCAGGATTCGCTCGACCTGTTTGTCTTGCAGGGCGGCAACCGCTGAGGCCACTGCCAGCCAGCTCTTGCCGGTTCCAGCGGGTCCAATGCCAAAGGTGACCAGATTGTTCCTAATGGCGTCGACATAGTGCTTCTGACCGGCGGTCTTGGGTTTGACCGGTTTCCCCCGATAGGTGGTCAACACCCGGTCAGTCAGCACCTTGGACGGTCGCTCATTTCGGCCGATCATGTCGATCGACCGTTTAACGACCGACGACTCAATTGAGCCGCCCTGCTGCAGCAACTCAAGCAGCTCGCCGATGACATCAGTGGCCGCCGGAGCGTCCTGGCCGTCAACCGTTATCTCGTTGCCACGTACATGGATGGCCACGTTGTAACTGTCCTCGATGACTCGAAGGTTCTCGTCCCGCTGGCCCAACAGGCTTGCCATCAAGCCGTTATCGGGCACTTCGATTTTCAACGGTGGGTTCATGCAATCCTTGCCATCGTAGGGGAACCCAAAAGTATAGTTCTGGTTCGGTCGGCGACTGTCTTCGATACCGTCGCCGCCAGGTTGACCCCGGCACGCACAGCAGCGGCGCCTGGACCAATCAGCTGTTGACGTGTACCAGGTTGAGATCGCGAAGCCGACCAACCGCCACTTCAATCTCGACGCCCAGGATGCAGGCCACCGCCCGCAGATCATCTTGTCGAACCGTTAGTACTCGCCCGTTGAAGTCTCCACGCTGAACCTGAATCATGTCCAGATACCTACGCAACATCTCCCCTTCGGGGGCGGGAACCTCTTTCACCGCTTCAAGCTGAATGGTGACACCTTTCAGCACCGAGGCATCGGTGGTCAGATCAACCACGTCGGGCTTCGACGACGTCGTCTTGGGCAACAGCTGATCAACCGGGACGGCGTAGTAGCCGGCTAGTCGGTGAAGACGCGCTACGGAGATGGCACGTTCACCCCGCTCGTAGGCACCGAGAACAGAGGCTTTGAACTCCTGGTCTGACAGCGCCTCGACATCTTGCAGCGACAATCGCTTCTGGCGCCTGATCGAGCGGAGACGCTCACCAACCCGACGGCCGTACTGCAGGGAGGCCTCGTCAAGCTCGGAGTTCTGCCCATCACCGGCGTCGGCATCGTCAGCGTCGCTGAGGGGAGTTGTATTCTCGTCGCTCACTACCAACTCCCTTTCACTACACGCTTTCCTGGGCGCTTGTCTCTGAAACTATCTTTGCGTTTATCTTTGCGGCGGCGTCACAGACCCACTACAGGGCGGGTTGAACGAACAACGGTGCCAACAAAACTATCCGTCACTCTGTGCACCTTCAACCACAGTTAGTGTTATCGGCGTTGGTTTTACCTTCCTACGCAGCACGTTCGAAACAGGCTCGGAGCGCAGCACAGGCCACGATCGCCGCCGTTTCCGTCCGAAGAATGTGTCCTGGCAAGCCAACCGTTGGCCGCCCCTTCAATTCATCGGGTTCAAAACCGCCCTCAGGTCCGACGACAATCATGGCTGGTGGCGGGTCGGTTGGAGACAGCGAAGGTCCACCCGGCTCAGCCAGCACCGCCCCGTCGACACCGGCCATTAGGGCGTCAAACTCTGCCATCTGATCGATGATCGGCAGATGCACCCGACGGCACTGCATTGCCGCTTCTCTGGCAATACGCCGATGCCTGGCCAACTGTTTGGCGGCACGCTCGGCATCCCATCGAACCACCGAACGGGCGGTGCAGACCGGCACTACCCGGTGCATGCCGAGCTCGGTGGCTTTTTGCACAATAAGGTCGCTGCGGTCACCTTTGACCGGCGCAAAGGCCAGAGCCAGCGTGAACTCGTCCCCCGGTTCAGTACTGATTCGGTCATCTTCGCATTCCAAATCGGCATCGCCGTCCAGACGCACCCAACGCCAACGCCCCGAACCGTCGCCGACCGCCAGCCTGGCCCCAGATCGCAGCCGAAGTGCCTTTGTCACGTGGCGCCGGTCCTCGTCGGAAAGCGTTGGCATCGCCAGGTCATCGACAAACACCAACGGATGGTGGCGACGCTGCTGCAGAGATTCGTCGGCCATCACAGAGAATCGTCGGCCATCACAAGGCCTCGGCCCTTAGTTGCCGAACTTCGACTTCAGCCGATCGAGCACCCCATCCGGCGGGTCGTTGACCGGCTCGCCCCGGGATTCGGCGATCTGCCGCAACAGGGCATCCTGTTCCGGTGTCAGATCGGTCGGGGTGTCAACCACCAACGCCAACACCAAATCACCTCGGGAACGCCCGCGCAACTTGGGCACGCCGCGATCACGGAAGCGAAAGGCCCTACCCGACTGAGAGCCGGCAGGAACGGAGACCTCGACTTCACCGTCGATGGCCTCAAAGACAATGTTGGCTCCAAGGGCGGCTTGTGTCATCGGGACATGCAGTTCAGCCAACAAGTTGTCGCCGTCACGTCGATAGGTGGGATGACGGTCGACCTGGACCACAACGTAGAGGTCGCCGGCGCCGGCGCCCCGTCGACCAACGGCACCCCGGCCACTAAGTCGCAGCGTGGCGCCATCATCCACTCCCGGCGGAATGTCGACAACATAGGTCTGTTCTTCCACCCGACGTCCCTCGCCGGAACAATCTTGGCAAGGGTCGGAGATTGTCACGCCCTCCCCTGAGCACCGGGCACAGGTCGTGGTCGTCACCATCTGACCAAGAATCGACTGGCGAACCTGGCGAACCTGCCCTGTTCCCCCACACTGATCGCACCGAAGGGCGTGCGAGCCGGGGGCCGCACCGGTGGCCTCGCAAGTATCGCAAGCCACGGCTGTGCGGACGGAAACTTCCTTGGCCACACCGTTGACCACGTCGTCGAGGGAGAGCTGCGTGGCCACCTCAAGATCGGCGCCGCGTTGGGGCCCGGCCTCGGATCGGGCACCGGTACTGAAAAACGCATCAAAAAGATCACCCAGACCGGAGGCGGCAAAGGGGTCCGCTCCCCCACCCATCCGGTTGGCGCTGGTCCCGAATCGGTCGTAGCGGGCGCGCTTCTCAGCGTCGCTCAAGACCTCGTAGGCTTCAGCCACCTGCTTGAACCGGGACTCGGCCTCGGCATCACCCGGGTTGGCGTCCGGGTGGAGTTCACGAGCCAGCTTGCGGTAGGCCCGCTTAATGTCGTCTTGTGTTGCCGAGCGATCTACGCCGAGAATTTGGTAGTAGTCCATGAGAAATCAAGCCAAAGAGCAGATGTTGGAGGTTATCCGTCGCTCAGCCGTCGCCCGAGCTGGTTGCTCACGGCCGCCACTGCGGACATGGCCTGCGGATAGTTCATTCTGGTCGGTCCAAGAACGGCGATGGAGCCAGCGTGCTCGCCGTCAACCGTGTATGGGGACACCACCAAGCTACACTCCGACAGCGGTTCCACCCCGGTTTCGGTACCAATGGCCACCGACAGTCCACGTTCCATCACGTCGGCCAGCAAACTGACGACTACCAGTTGCTGCTCAAGAATGGTGAGTACCTGGCCTACGGAGTCAACGGCCTCAAAGGCGTTGGCCACCTTCGACGCACCGTCGACGTAGACCCGTTCCCCCTCGTGAGGCTGATCGAAGATGGCGTTGAAGAACTGGTCGACCAGCGCATCCACCGCTTGATCTCCAGATGGCCCTGCCGGTTTCGCTTCAGCCAACGTGTGGCTGACGGCGGCCTTGTTCAGCGCCGCTCCCGCTTCGGCTACCACCCGGTCACCGATGTCGGCGTCAAAGTCAAACGTGTGCTTCATCACCTGACCGTTTGACAGGACGGTCACTGACATAACCACCCGCTCGGCCAAGGAGACCAGCTGCACCGATCGAACGGTGGCCGCCTCACCAGTGTCGTCGACCACGACGGCGGCATAGTCGGTCAAGTTGGTCAGCAGACTTGCCGTGTCCTGCATGACCTGTTCGATCTCTCCTCGGAGATCGTTGAAGAACCCTGCGATTGTCCGGCTATCGGTTCGCGTTTCGGCACCGGCCAGAAGGCTGGCATCGAGGCTGTCGACGAAGAATCGGTACCCCTTCTCGGTAGGAATGCGGCCTGCGCTGGTGTGGGGCTGGGCCAGGTAGCCCTCCGATTCCAACACGGCCATGTCGTTGCGAACCGTCGCCGGCGAAACCTTGAGGCCCGCTGCCTTGGCCGCTGCGCTCGAACCCACCGGCTGAGCTGTCTCGGTATAGCGCTCGATGACGGCCCGGAGGATCGACGCTTTGCGCTCGTCAATCACGAATACCAACTCCCGTCTCGCTGCGTAGATGCTGTGCTGCGGGTGTGCTCATGATCAGCAACAAGTCTATCGACGTCGGGCTTGTGCGCCGAAGTCGCCGACCGCAGTCACCTCCGCACCGAGGGAACACTCCTGGGTATGGCCGCTAGTCGTCCAGCCGTAAAACCTGGATGAACGTGTCCGGAGGGATCTCGACGCGGCCGATGCTCTTCATCTTCCGCTTACCTTCCTTTTGTTTCTTCAACAGCTTGTTCTTGCGGGTTACATCACCGCCGTAGAGCTTCTCCGTGACATCCTTGCGGAACGCCTTGACCGTCTCCCGGGCAATGATTCGTCCGCCGATGGCGGCCTGAATGGGAACCTCGAACTGCTGCCGGGGAATGATGGCCTTCAGCTTCTCGGCCGTCTTGCGCCCGTACTCGTATGAGCTGTCGCGGTGAACAATGGTTGAAAAAGCGTCGACCTGCTCACCGTTGAAGAGAATGTCCACCCGAACCAGATCACCGGGCTCGTACCCTTCGGCCTCATAGTCGAGACTGGCGTAGCCCTGACTGCGGCTCTTGAGTTGATCGAAGAAGTCGACCACCACTTCGGCCAACGGCATCCGGTAGACCAGCTCCAACCGCTCGGGCGACAGGTACTCCATCTTCTCCATACGGCCTCGGCGGGACTGGCAGAGTTCCATCATGGTGCCGGTGTAGTCCGAGGGAACGATCATGGACGCCCGCAGGTACGGCTCTTCAATCTTCTGGAAATCACCGGCCGCCGGGAGAAGCGACGGATTGTCGATGACCGTCTCGTCGCCGTTGTTCATGGTGACGCGGTACTTCACAGACGGGGAGGTGGCGATCAGGTTGAGGTCAAACTCGCGTTGCAGGCGTTCCCGAACAATCTCCATGTGGAGCAGGCCGAGAAAGCCACAGCGAAATCCGAAGCCGAGAGCACCCGACGTCTCGGGCTCGAAGGTGAAGCTCCCGTCGTCGAGTCGCAGTTTGTCGAGCGACTCCCGAAAGTTCTCGTAGTCGTCGGCATCAATTGGGTACAGCCCACAGAAAACCATGGGCTGAGGCTCCCGATAGCCGGCCAGAGCTTCGTCGGCCGGAGCGCTGGCGGCGGTAATGGTTTCACCGGAACGAGCGTCACGAACATCTTTGATCCCGGCAATCAAGTACCCGACTTCGCCGGGTCCGAGCGAGTCCACCGGAGTGTTGTCCGGGGTGCGAACGCCGATCTCGTCGGCCTCATGCACTGCCCCTGCCTGCATGAAGCGCAGCTTTTGTCCCGAATTCATGCGCCCATTCACCACACGGACGCTGGAGACGACGCCGCGGTAGGTGTCGAAGTGGCTGTCGAAGATGAGGGCCTGAAGTGGGTCGGATTCGGAGCCTTCGGGCGGCGAAACTCGTCCGATGATGGCGTCCAGCAGACCTTCGACTCCCATACCGGTCTTGGCCGAAATCCTCAGCACGTCCTCGGCCGGCATTCCGATGACCTGTTCCATTTCCTGGGCGTAGCGATCAGGATCAGCGGCCGGCAGATCAAGCTTGTTGAGAACGGGGACGATCTCGAGATCGTTCTCCATGGCCAGGTACGTGTTGGCCAACGTCTGAGCCTCGATGCCCTGCGCAGCATCGACCACGAGGACAACCCCTTCACAAGCGACCAAAGACCGGCTTACCTCGTAGCCGAAGTCGACGTGACCCGGTGTGTCGATCAGGTTGATGACGTGGTTCTTCCACTCCAACTTGACACTTTGGAGCTTGATGGTGATGCCCCGCTCCCGTTCAAGATCCATCGAGTCGAGGTACTGGTCACGCATTTCCCGAGCCTCGACCGCGCCACAAATCTCCAGCAGCCGATCGGCCAGAGTCGACTTGCCATGATCGATGTGAGCGATGATGGCGATATTGCGAATGTTGGAGATGGGAACAACAGCCATGACTACTTCAAACGCTACCGGCAACCCTTCGGGTTGCTTCGAGTTCACGGCAACCCTTCGGGTTGCTTCGAGTTCGCCCTCCAGGCGAACTCCCGAACGTTGCACGGACAACTCACTTCACCACTGCCATGGCCACGACCGGCAACCCTTCGGGTTGCTTCGAGTTCGCCCTCCAGGCGAACTCCCGAACGTTG
>JAHDFR010000027.1:0-15507 GCA_020628065.1 Acidimicrobiales bacterium | reverse complement strand
CGGCAACCCTTCGGGTTGCTTCGAGTTCGCCCTCCAGGCGAACTCCCGAACGTTGCACGGACAACTCACTTCACCACTGCCATGGCCACGACCGGCAACCCTTCGGGTTGCGTTGGCGAACGTTGCACAGATCTCACTGTCCTGGCTCAGCAGCGAGAACCGGCCCAAGTGGCCGGAGATCCGGGCCGGCGTCACGTTGGGCTCGACACCATGCCCGCTATGCTTATCTGGTTCGCAAATACGGTCTCTCAGACACTCTCAGACATAGGAATTGTTCGTGGCCAACATCAAGAGCCAAATCAAGCGTAATCGCCAGAATGAGAAGCGTCGGCTCCGCAATCGCGCCGTTCGGTCTGAGCTTCTAACCCGTGAAAAGGCGGCCATCGCCGCCGCCGGTACCGACAACGAAGCCGAGGCGCTGCGCCAGACGATCAAGCGGATCGACAAGGCTGCTTCCAAGGGCGTCATTCACAGGAACGCCGCCGCTCGCCGCAAGAGCCGGCTGGTTGCCCGAATCCGTTCCGCAGCCGAAAGCTAAGCATCGGCGCCGCATCCGGTGATGCGGTCGACGCTTTAAACGGTCCGGCCGGTTGCCGACCTGTTCAGGCGCTGAGTCGCGCCAGTCGAGCCACCAAGACTTCCATGACCGCGTCTCCCGAGATCGCAGTACCTCCCCTGGTGTCCAGATCGGCCTGAGCCAACAACTGGACCGCTCGCTGAAGCCTCTCGCGTCCCAAGCGGCGACTTAGTTCCATGGCCTTCTTGGCTGGAAAGGTCGATCCCGTCAGGCCAAGGACAGCTGCGGCGTCCTTTTCGTTGCCGGCAGCGGCGCCGTCCAGTCGAAGCGCACGTTGATAGTGGGTGTGAAGGGTCGCCAACGTCTGAAGTGGATGACGACGACCGCCGTGTTGCATTCGGGCCAGCCGCTCGAGCGCAGTTGCGATGTCGCCTTTGTCAATGGCATCAGTCAGCTCCCAAGGGGGAACATCGGCGCCAACGCCGAGGAACGGGGCAACGTCCGACGCACTCAAGGAGGCGTCGTCACCGAAGGTGGAGACCAGCAGGTCCATAAGCGACGCCACTTGACCCAACTCATCGCCGACATTGTCGGCTATGGCTTTCTTAGCTGATGTGTCCAACCGAACCGGAGCGGCGGCCAGCATCTCATCCAGCGCCTTCTTTCGGCCTCGCCCACTGGGCGTGGACCCCACGAGCTCAGCGCCAACCGCGCTCAGTGCTTCGGAGAGCACTTTGGGAATAGCCGGCAGTCGTCCCCCGCCCGAACCCTGCTCCCAGACAAGAACAAGATCGGTGGTCTCGGGAAGTACCTCTAGAAGGGTGACCAGCGGGGCGATAGTCGTCTTTGTACTGAACAGGCCGAGATGGCGACCAACCACCACCCTGCGGTCGGTCAGGAACGGCAGCGTCTGGGCGGCGTTCACCAGTGGGCCCAGGGTGAGGTCTCCGGGTTCGCCGTAGGCCGGTTCGGTGACCTCCTCCACCATCAAACCTCGATCGCCGTCCCCTACAAGCTCGCCCACATATTTCTGCATAGTCTGAGACAACAGCGCAGGATCATCACCTTTAATCAGGATGACGGCCACTATTAGACCGCTCCGGCTGTTGAAGCTTCAGCTCGTAGTTGCAGGATGCGAGCGGCGACGTCGGCGGTTCGTCGCGCTGCTTTGGCATCATGGGAGCGCAGGACTCGACACCCTAGACAGATACCTACTGTATGAGCGGCCATGGTGCCCGCCTCGATGTCGTGGCGGTCGGTCTCCAACAGCTCAAACAAGAACCGTTTGTTCGAAGCCGACAGCAGCAGCGGATATCCGAGCGACGCAAGCGGAGCCGAACTGTGCAGCAGCTCCCAGGACATCATCCTTGTCTTACCCAGGTCGAGGCCTGCATCGACGATTATTCGTTCTTTGGGGATTCCGGCCGCCTCAGCCAAGCCGGCCCGGTCGGTCAGAAACTCGACCACGTTGGCCACGAGGTCGCTGTAGATCGGATCGGGATCCGGAACCCGGGGGGCCAGCCTGATGTGGGTGGCCACCACCGAAGCGCCGTGATCAGCCGCCACCGACAGATAGTCCGGGTCGGCGAATCCGGAGATGTCGTTGCCAAGCGACGCTCCAGCCTCGAGGCATGCCTGTAAGACCGACGCACGCCACGTGTCGATGGATAACGGGACGTCAAAGCGGGACCGAAGTGCCTCAATAGCCGGAACGACCCGATCAAGTTCTTCCTGTTCGGTCACCTCGTCGCCAGGACCGGCTTTTACGCCACCCACATCGAGAAAGTCGGCACCGCCGTCCACCAACCCCTCGGCCTTGCGAAGAAAGTCGTCGAACTCCCAATACTGGCCGTTGTCGTAGAAGCTGTCCGGTGTCCGGTTCAGAATCCCCATCACCAAGGCTCGATAGGTAACGTCGAACCGAGTCGAGCCCAACTCAAGAATCACGTCTTCACCGTATCGAGTCGGGTCCGTATCGACGTTCGCTCCGTCACCTGTTGTCCAAGGCCAGACATCGTCGAAGCTGTAGGGCATCGGGTTCCAGGACCGTCGTTTCGAAACCGATTGTGGAAACCGCCGACTCCAACGCTTCGCGGGCGGCCGGTGAATCCATCACCATGTCGACGGCGAGGCACTGGCCGGCGTCCCCCACCGAAACCGTGTAGGCGTCGCCGCTCCACTGCTTGGCCAAGTCCAGAGCGGCGCTGTCCGAGACCGCACGTTCCAGGATCAACTTGAGTACGAAGGCGCCAACAACCCCCTGCTGCACCGGCTCTCCGGTGCTGGCCTCCGGAGGCCGAACGGGAGTCGGCCACTCCGCCTCCAGATACGCCTCAACGTCAAGTATCTGTTTCGAGGACACCGGAGGACGACGAAACGACTCGTCGACCTGGTCAAGCCCGCCAGCCGCTTCCAGCCCCGACGAAAAGGAGTATCCCTCGTCGTATGGGAACTCCAGAATTTGCAGAAAGGCGTCGGGAATGTCCGGATGGCTCCAGTCAACGATGAAGCGGTCAGGAGCAGCTCCGGCCTCCTCCAGTTCCTGCCGGTACGCCAGCGCTACACGTTGAGCGTTACCTTCCGACACCGCTGTCGTCAGGCTGACGACCTCGTCCCCCGGACGAAACGGCATCTCTTCCATCCGCCCTTGGTCCACCAGGTGGGTGAGCTCATGAACAAGAACGACGCTTGTCAATAGCGGGTGATCCTCGGTCTCGAACATCTGAACCGGGCAACAGGCACCTCGAATCTGGTCGATTCGGGCCTGAGCCGCCGCCTCCCGATCATCATCCGGATCCACTAGACCCGTCACCTGGAGCAGCCGCCAGGTGTCTTCACTGGCGAAGAACGAGCTGTCGAGATCCAACGTTTCGGGGCTGATCGAGCTGAAATCGACCACAGGCTCGTCGAGGAACACCAAGCCGGTCTTCTCCTCGACGAAGTCAGCCAAAATGGCTACGTCGGTCTCCGCCCCCGGCTCGACCAGAACAGTCGTTGTCGTCGACGGTCGAGTCGAGGTGGTTGTGCTATCGACCTCCAGTTCAGCTCGTGCCGGGGCCGCCGGGGTCGTTTCAGCTGCTTCATTGGTTGAGCCGAGCGACGTGCATCCGAGCAAGGCAACAGAAACGAACACAGGCAACCACCATGTATGCCACGTATGCCATGTATGCCGCCTATGCCGTGCGAGCCAAGTACGACTCGGCCAGTGCCTGGGGGTTGCCGTCTTTCGTCGACCAAACACCCCTCAATTCTGCCAGATCAATCGGTGCTGACACGGCCGGGCCTGTATCTACGCTCGATCTTCTCCGTTCTATATGGCCCGTCTGCCCAACCTACGTGTCGCCGTCAGATGAATGAGTAACGGCCAGGCTCTTCCGGCTCTGGCTGGGTCGAAGCTCAACGATGTGCTGCACGCAGGCATCGGCGGCGTCCTGGTGAGAGTCACCGCCAGCGCATCGCCGAATGTGAAGATCAACAGGAGCAGAGACTCTTCTGGCGTCGATCAGGTTGTGCAGTGGAGGGGCCAGAACAGTCTGCACCGCAGCGACATCGCGAATCGCCGCCACCGATGCCTCGTTGGCTGCACCCCCCTCGATGACCACCAGCTCGACCGAACGAATGCGGGCCACCAACACCGCATCCACCAGGTCAGGTCCACACGACCGCTCCAGAATCAGGGTCGACACGTCCGGCAACCACAGACAGCCGACTCCAAGATCAGTGCTCGATCTCGGTGACCGCTGAGTTGCCGACCAAATCAATAGGCCAGCCGACACCAGCGCCGCCGCTCCGACCAAGGGGCTCATCGGACCTGACCGGGGGCGGACGTTCCAGACAAGCACCAACAGTGCGGATGACAGGAAAGCCTGCAGGCCCAGTGTGGGAAGCGGCAGAAAGACCGACTGCCTGGCGGCCCAATCGATCCATTGCAATAACAGCTCAACCGGCAACAGCAGAAGATCGGCCAGAACGCCGCAGGCCAAGCCTGCGACATGGGAGGCCGCCGCCAACGGTGGAGATGAGCCTGCCGCCACGGTGGCGCTCAACGAGTCGGCGGCTCGCGTCAACACTCCGGCCGCCAGACCGGCAGTCAGACCCAACATCATCACCGCGCCGGCCGCCCAGCCAACGAGAAGGTTGGCCGGTAGGGAGACCAGCGGAATGGTGTCGAAGTAGGCGATGAGCAGTGGAGAGACCGCCAACTGAGCCCCCATGGTCACAGACAGGGGTTGGACAACCGCCGAGGGACCCGGAAGCCGCTCGATCAAGATTGGGGTGATGGCCAAGATGCCCAACGAGGCAACGACGGAAAGCTGAAAGGCCACCACCACGGCCAGGAAGGGGTCGATTATCAGCAAGCCGGCACAGGCGGCCGCCAACACCGACACCCCGGACCGCTCACGACCGTCCAGGGCAGCCCATGTCGAAATCCCGGCGCATGTCACGGCCCTGAGCACCGACGGCTCCATCCGAGTCACGATCAGAAACAGTCCAAGAATCAACAGCACCACCGGCAAACGTAGGCGGCGAGCCAGAGATCGAATCAGCGGAGCGGCAACCGCCAGTACGAAGGCCACGTTCTGGCCGGAAACCGCAACCAGGTGCCCCAGCCCAGCCGCCCGAAACACGGAACGCTGGCCGACGCCTTGATCCCGGTCATCACCGGTCACCAAGCCGTCGTACAACGGGCGGAGACCAGCCGGGAGATGCCTGGAACCATCGTCCACCAGCGAGCGAACCTCGCCTGACACAGCGAAGTACCAGGGCACACCCACCAGGGGCTCTATGTTCGTCAGCGACAACGTCGCCTCGATGTGTTTGGACTTCAGCCACTGCTGATCGCCCAGTGGCCGCAGCCGACCCGACAATTGGACGCCCTCGCCGAACTCCAACCGACTCATACGGTGGGCCAGCGGGCCGAACGCCACCGCTTCAACCCGGGATCCGTCTTCCAGCCGAAGAACGGCTTCGGTCACCCGTCCCCGGCGAACCGGATCAGCGACGAGTTGAGCGGTGGTGGCGATCGAGTCCGGGGGCAGTTCCTCATAGACTCGGTCGGCTCTGACGCCCAACCCGAGTCCAAGCAGGATCGAACCAACCAGTACTACAGCCGTTCGACGGCCCGACAGAACACACGACGCCGGTCCAAGACCCACAAGAGCAAGCCCGAGTAGAAGGGCCACCCGAAGACCGCTCATCAACAGCCATTGATGGTGAAACCCGGCGGCGCACCCGACCCACAGGCCGGTGGCCATTGCCACCAGGGCAAACTGGCCGTCGGGAGAATCGAGTACGGCAGCAGAGCCGATCGGTCTCACGTCGTCACCAGATCCCGAATCGTTGATAGCTTCGCTGGACCGATCCCCGACACCAGTAGCAGGTCGTCCGCCGTTTCAAAGCGACCGTTGTCGTCTCGCCACTGCACGATTGCCGAGGCGATCGCAGGGCCTATCCCCGGCAGGGATTCCAACGCTGCCCGCTCGGCGGTGTTGATGTTGATCACCACTGCGGCACCGCCATCTGCCTTGGCCGCCGGGCCTGGCCCCGATACTCCTCCCACCACCAGCGGGCCTGATGGGTCGTCACCGAATGCAGGGACGCGAATGTGTTGGCCGTCGGCAATTTTGGCGGCCAAGTTCAACTGATGGGTGTCGGCAGATTCCAATGGCCCGCCAGCCGCGGCCACCGCATCAGCGATTCTGGCGGTCGGCGGCAAGGTGACGAGACCTTGCCGCTTGACCTCCCCCGACACGTGGACCACGACGAGCTCCGTCGGTTGGTCGGGCAGAGTATTGCCGGGCGCGTCAACGCTCTGCTCAGCTTTGGTTGCCGCCGGTCCTGAGAGGGTTCGCTCATCGCCGGTGTCGTCGAGAACCTCACCGCCGGTGGCTTCGCCGGCTCCGCCCGAAACCGGTGCCTCATCACCGACCATGGGGATTGTCAGCTCTACTGCCGGTGGTTCGGTTGGGCGCCCAATCCACCACAACGACCCAACTGCACCGAAGCACAGCAACGCCAGCCCCACGCCGACCCATGGCCGATCTCGGAGCGCATCGAGGCGGATCAGGAATCCCGTAACCCACAGCTCGAATCGAGAATCGAGCCGGTCAGCGGGTCGATCGACGGTGGCCGGAAAGCCGGACGAGGTCAACAGATTCGAATCCGGCCGTAAATTCGACTCCGGTCTGGCACTCGAATCCGGCCGTGAATTCGACTCCGGCCTGGCACTCGAATCCGGCCTTGAGGTGGAGAGGGTGTGGTCGGGCATTGCGCCCCCTTTGATCAACGCAGTTGACTAGTGGGGGAAGAAATGAGCCTGTTTGGAAGCCGACTTGTCGTCGACGTCGCCGCCAGAACTACCGGTTGGAGGCTGACGCCTCGAAAGAGTTACCCGAGAGAGCTAGAAGAGACGGCTTGCTAGCTTGCGACGCCAGGCCGCTGCCGATTCAGGATTGCCGACTGCCAACTCGTCCAAAAGCTCCAGATAGGTCGACTTGGCGTCTTCGTCGGTCTTCACGTTGGCCAGCAGATCAGTGAGCTGTTGCTCAAGGGCGCTCTGGGCATCACTGGGAAAGGCTGCTTCTCGAGCCGCCTCCAGCAACGGCTGAAGCTGATCGTCTTCCGGCCCCGCCGTCAGCACATCTACTGCCTCGCGGGCACGATCCTGACTGAGGAGCAGTGCGGCCAGAGAACCCACGGCGATAACACTCTGCCCATCCAGCTCGACCGCTTGGCGAAGCGAGTCCTCGTCGCCTTGGGACACCAGCGCCTGGATCTGAGCGACCGTCTCCGGATCGCTACCGTCAAGGAGCTTCTCGACAAATTCTCTTATCGCCTGTTCGGGCTGAGCGCCCATGAAACCATCGACGATCTGGCCGCCTTTCATGGCGTACACCGCAGGTATCGACTGCACTCGGAACGCAGCCGAGGCCTGCGGGTTCTCGTCGACATTGATCTTGGCCAGAACAACCTTGCCGTTGGTTTCGTTCACGACCTTTTCGAGGATTGGACCAAGCGTTTTGCACGGCCCGCACCACGGGGCCCAAAGGTCGATAACGACTGGAGTAGTCATCGAACGCTGAAGCACATCAGCCTCAAACGTGGCGTCTTGGACGTCGATCATCATTGCCTTCACGCTATCGGTTTCCAGCAACTAAGGTTGCGGGCACGCGGCAAGCGCCGACAGGATCTGTCGGACAGTGATATGTCAGGTATTGGTTCGGGACCGACGTTGTCTGACTGTTCGGCTTTGATGGGCCGAACGTACATCTATTGAAAGAAGAGAACAGGCATGAAAGTCGACGGAGGAATTGGACTCGGCGGTGACCTAGCTGCCATCCCTGCGCTGGCCAAAGAGCAGGAAGCGGCCGGCTACAACGGATTCTGGGCGGCTGAGACAAGCCACGACCCGTTCCTGCCGCTGCTACTGGCGGCTGAGCACACCGAATCCATTGAGATCGGCACGTCAATCGCGGTAGCCTTCGCCCGCAATCCCATGACGTTGGCCAACACGGCCTACGATCTGCACGCCTACTCTGGCCGCTTTATTCTCGGGCTCGGCTCGCAGATAAAGCCGCACATCACCAAACGATTCTCCATGGAGTGGTCCAAGCCTGCCGCCCGAATGAGGGAAATGATTCTCGCCATCCGGGCTATCTGGGACTGCTGGCAGAACGGGACCAAGCTGGACTTCAGAGGCGACTTCTATTCACACACCCTCATGACACCGTTCTTCGATCCGGGCCCGAATCCGCACGGCCTGCCCAAGATCTACCTGGCAGGCGTGGGTCCGATGATGACCAAGGCCGCCGGGGAGGTTTGTGACGGCTTCATTTGCCACGGGTTCACCACCGAACGGTTCCTACGGGAGGTCACCCTTCCGGCGTTGGCCGAGGGCCGCGAACTGGCAGGCAAGACGATGGACGGCTTTGAGATCTCCGGTCCGTCGTTTGTCGTCACCGGCAACAACTCCGAAGAAATGGAAAAAGCAGCTGAGGCCACCCGGCAACAGATCGCCTTCTACGGCTCGACGCCCGCCTACCGCCCAGTCCTCGAGATTCACGGCTGGGGCGAGCTGCAGGACGAACTCAATGCGCTCTCAAAACAGGGGCAGTGGAAAGAGATGGGTGCGCTCATCGACGATGAGATCCTCAATACTTTCGCCGTCGTCGGCGAGCCGGAGCAGATCGCTCCCGAACTGCTGAAGCGCTACGGAGACTGCATCGACCGCATCTCGTTCTATGCGCCCTACCAAAGCGATCAGGATCGCTGGAAGAGTGTGTTTACCGCACTCCAAGCAGGCTAGATCGAGGCGAATCGGTGGAATCATCGTCTCCCATCCGCCCCATGGACATCCAACTCCCCAGGGGCTTGGCCATCTTGTTGACGGTGGCTGCCGGTTTCATAGGCATTGCCGGTCTTCGAGCGTTCGCCTCGTCAATCGGACCGATCTTCCTGGCCCTGGTGGTGGTCGTCGTCGTCAGCCCGATTTACACCTGGCTCCACCGCAGAGGTGCCCCGTCGTGGTTGGCAGGCGTTGCCCTACTCATCACCTCATTCGGGGTTCTGAGCATCATGTTTATGGCGCTGGTCTGGACCGGCACGGAACTGGCACTCCTGCTGCGAAGCGACGAATACACCTCACGTTTCGGTGAACTTCAAACCGAGGTCGAATCCCTGATGGGTCGTTTCGGCTTCACCAACGAAGACATCGGCGAAGTGGTGGACGGCATCGACGTGGCGTCAGTCGTGGGTCAGGTCACCAGTGCGCTCTCTAGTTTGCTGAGTGTAAGCAGCGCCATCATCTTGGTGCTCATAACCATGCTGTTCATGGTTATGGACACCGGCAAGTGGATTGAGACCCTCGATCGAGTCGCCGTTCACCGACCTGCAATCGCTGACGCTCTACGTAAGTTCGCCCGGCAGACCAGAGCCTACTTCGTGGTGTCGACCATCTTCGGTCTGATCGTGTCGGCGCTGGATGTCACGGCGCTGCTCATCCTCGGCGTTCCCCTGCCGTTCGTTTGGGGAGTTCTGGCTCTGATCACCAACTACATTCCCAACATCGGGTTTGTTCTAGGCCTGGCCCCGCCGGCGTTCCTGGCATTCTTCGAGGGAGGCTGGCAGCTGTCGGTCTGGGTCATTGTGGTGTACTTCGCCATAAACACCGTGGTTCAGTCGGTGATTCAACCAAAGATCGTCGGTGACGCCGTAGGCCTGTCGGCAACGTTGACCTTCGTCTCACTCATTTTCTGGGGATGGGTCATGGGCGCACTGGGAGCTCTGCTGGCGGTGCCGATGACGCTGTTGTCAAAGGCGCTTCTCATCGATGCCGACCCGGGTGCCAAGTGGGTTGAACCTCTCATCTCACTGTCCGATACCGAGCCGGCAGGCGAGGTCCTATCCGGTTCCCAGGCGTCCGACCTGGAGAAGGAGAAGGACGAGGTTGACGACGATGACCTTTACGACCACGCAGAAAGTGAACGTGCCGACGCCGACGTTGCCCGGACAGATGTCGGGACAGATGTTGTCGTGGAGGAAGTCTCCGAGGCCTAGGAGGCTCGGAACTGAACCGATGCCTGCGTGCTTCGGCTAGACGACCTGAAGGGTTCCGTCATCGTATTGCTGGCGACAAAGAGAGCGCTGTAGCTTTCCCGAACTGGTTTTCGGCAATGAACTCGGTTTGACGAGGACGACCTCTCGGCAGGGCACACCCACGCTCTCCACTGAACGCTCCGAAACCTGTGTGCGAATCGACTCCAGGTCGGCCTCCGCTCTCGTCTCGGCCACCACCACCAGTCGTTCCTTACCGTTGCGGCCGGGCGAGCCGAACGCAATGACGTTGCCGGCGCGGATGCCCTCGATATCGCCAACGGCCCGCTCGACATCCTGGGGGTACACGTTGCGGCCACCGACGATGATGAGATCCTTGATGCGTCCACACATCACCATTTGGCCGTCAATCATGTAGGCCAAGTCACCGGTCCGCAACCAGTCGCCGTCGAACAACTCGGCGTTGGCATCCGGGCGTTGGTAGTAGCCGGGAGTGACCGAAGTGCCTCGAATCTGAAGCTCACCCACAAGGCGGTCGTCGAGCACGGCGTTGGACTCCGGATCCACGACCCTGAACTCGAGTCCAGGGACCGGGCGCCCAAGAATCACGATTTCTCTGGCGTCGGGATGACCGGCTTCAACTGGTTCCGCCTTGTGCTCGGATTCCAGAACGGCCGAGTTGACAATGTCAGTGTTCAGGCCGGACATCGGGATCGGGAACGAACCGGCGATGGCGACCTCCGCCATTCCGAATGCCGGGAAGACCGCCCCGGGCCTCATTCCGTGGCGCTCCCCCGCCTCGATGAACGCCCGCACCGAGGCCGGGTCGACTGGTTCGGCGCCGTTCAAGCCGATCCGCAAGGTCGACAGGTCAAGCTGCTCGCCTCGTTTGAGAGCGCGGGTGGCCAGGACCCAGCTGAAGTTCGGGCCTGCGGTAGCGGTACCGCCGTAGGTCGAGATCCACTCCATCCACCGTCCAGGTGAGGCCAAAAAGTCCTGTGGGGCGGCCAGAACAAGATCAATCCCGGCGGTCATCGGCAGGATACAGAAGCCCACCAATCCCATGTCGTGGTAGAGCGGGAGCCACGAGACCATGACGTCAACGTCAACGTCGACCTCGGCGGCCGAAACGATGGCATCGAGGTTGGCGGCCAGCACGTGATTAGGCAGCACAACGCCTTTAGGTTCAGAGGTCGATCCGCTGGTGAACTGAAGTACGGCAATGTCGTCGCGGTGATACTCAGGCTGTAGGAACTCAGCCGCTGGACGATGCTCTTCAACCAGCTCGCCGAGGGCAAATACCGGAGGATCATCGGGCCCGACTTCAACAAACGGAGCCAGGTCGGAATCAACCACCACCGCCGCACAGTCGGCGGCCCGTACCCGGGCTTTGGTGGCTGCAGTGAACTCTTCCAGAGATGCGAGCCTCATGGGCAGTGGCAACACAACCAGAGTTGCTCGACAAAGCCAGATGGCCTGAAAGACCGTTAGAAGGTCGGCCGTCGTAGGGCTCAGCACAGCCACGTGGTCGCCCTCAGTGATACCCCGAGCCTGTAGGCCGGCTGCCACAGACCGGGCCTCCTCATGTAGGTCCGCCCAGGTCTTGGTCACCGGCTCGGAGCCGGTCACGAACGTTACCTTGTGTTCACCCTTGGCGGCATGCTGAATCCGCCCCACAATTGTTTCCATAGCAGTTAGACAAGGTACCGGGCGGGAAGGTTACGCGCTAGTAACTTTGCCGTTTCCAAAGATTCGCCGTTGAACCGGCTCAGCCAATCCGCTGAATCAGGCCACCGGCTCGCCGTGATCCAGCCTCTTGCCGCCTGGAGCTAAGGGACGAACACCGCCACCTGGTTGCCTACAGGTCGGCCGGGATCGGAAGCGTTCGTCACCACCCCCCGGCCGGCGATCCACATGGCGGTGGATCCGCCGCCGTCCAACATCACCGCGTGATGAGCCCCCAGCCTCTCCATCAATCGGGCCGTCTCCAAGCCGGTCATCCCGGCGGCGTTGCCACTCCGTCCTTCAACAGCCACCAGTAGCACGACGTCGATGCTGCCGGTCACTCCAATGGCAGTGCGTGGGTGGCGACGGGTAAACGTCGGGTCTCCCCCGAAGTCTGTAGTTACGACACGGTCCAAAATGAGCGTCGGATGTCCGGCGATCGCCTCTTGCACTCTGGCGTCCACCGCCGCCTTAACCGCTCTGTGGTGATCGGTGACCAGGTGCCCATCAGCGGTGAAGCCGAACAGCGCCGTGTAGCCGTGATCGGTGCCGCCGTATACAACACCGCTTGAGACAGCCGGCCCGTCGAAGGGATCAAACCAGTTGCCGTTCACGGCGGCGACCGCCCCGACTTCCGACGCCCACCCACCGACCGGAGCCTTACCCCGACCAACGGGGCTTACGCCAATCCTGGCCCCCTCCGACTGATGCACCAACAACACGTCAATTCGCTGATCGCCCGATCGGTATCGGCCGTGCACAACCCCGGGTGCGACGGTCGAGACATCGTCGAACTTGCGAGCTCGAACGAAGGTGTCGAACTGTTCTCGACTTACCGGGCGTCGCAGCCGAAGCCCTTCGGTGTCGTCCGAAGAGACACCGCCAAGTTCAGCTTCAGAGTCGCCCGAAGAGACGCCGCCAAGTTCAGCTTCGGAGTCGCCCGAAGAGACGCCGCCAGGTTCAGCTTCGACCGTCGGTTGTCGATCGGATGGATGCTTCGCTTCCGGCAGCGGGTTGGCAGGCACATCGGACGGCAACTCCCGCTTGTCGCTCTCACCAACATCCTGGATGGCCTTCGGTGCTCGGCGAAGTCGACCAGCCACGTCAGCCATGTGGTCCTCCGAGGGATCCGAAGACTCAATGCCTTGCGCAACCACGGCACGAGAACGTTGGGGCCCGGCAGGAGAAACAGCAGTCCGCACATCAATTGATGCCTCGCCAGCCGATTCGGGCGCACGGTCAACCAGCCACGGTCGGGTGGCTTGGCTCGACGCCGACAGCACAACCAGTGTCAACGCCACGGTGCCTACGGCGAAGGAAGCCAGCCACCGATAAACGAACCGAGATCGGGCGAGGCCACGTGAGCGTGCTAGTAGTTCTGTGTCGTCCCGCAACGACATACCGCCTGGATTGTCCGCCTGGAGCACAAGCATTGCGCTCCAACAACTAGCGAACCGGATCGCCTACCGGCTGGGCAAGAACGAACCCGCCCATACGCCAGGTCCGATCGGCCTGCCCCAACGACGTCGTTCCAACTCGTTCCGGCCCGAAGCTTGAGCCGTCGATATCATCTGTCGAAAGTCGACTTGGGTAGTTGTCCCCCCATGAGAGATTTCGGGCGGCACTCATGACACAGTCATCTCCGTGTCAGCCGATCCGCCGCCGTCTGACTTCACCACGACGATCGAGATACCGGTCGAGCCGCTACTGGCAACTCCGGCCTCGGTTCGGCCGGGCGCGTCCCGGGATGTGAAGCAAGTCGAAGACGACACCAACACCGGTGTCAACCAGGCGTTGCTCGGGCAGTTGCATCACCGAGACCCAGTTCCGTTTGATCGAGCCGGAAATGACCTGGCCAAGGTGTCTCCGCCTGAGCCCGACGATTTCGAGGCCTGGCGCCCGGGAGAGATTCCGCTACCGGCATTCCGTCTGGCCCAGCTCATAGGTGCCATCTGCATCGGAGCCCTTACGGCTGTTGTCGCCGTCTTGTTACTCGGATCCGATCCTGGGCATGAGCGATCGAGCGGATCAATCAAACTTGTCACCGAACAAGAAGATGAAGCGCCACGTAGTCGCAACTCAGCCGACAGCCGTACTGCGGCCGGCTGGGAGGAGTCTGGGCAAGTGTCAACCGAGCCTCTGTCACCGTTGTCGCCGACCGCTAACGCGCCATCGATTGAGTTGAAGCAAGCGAGCTCCGACAGCAGCGAGCGCGGACAGGAACTAGTGCAATCGGCGGAAGCGTCGCCTCTACCGGACCAAAGCGACAAACCCGAAACTCCTGGGATCGGTAACTCCAGCCAAGTGGGCAATGCTCCTGCCCGACGGGCCCATGACGGCAAGTCCAAGGCCGGATCCAAGCCGACCGCAGAGGCAGCAAAGGAGGTCGATATCAAGCCGATCATTGAGGTTGCCAGCGGCCCGGCCATTGAACACTTTGCTGAACCACCTGTTGCCGATGAAGGTCGTTCGGTGAACCACGAGCCCCATAGCACAGCCGGGACGGGCAACGAACCCGACACGCAGACCGTGGTTACATCGCCGGAGGAACAGGTCGACGGCCATACCGACGGCGACAGCCCACCAGACCATGATTCCGTCGCAAACCAGGGCGGGCAGAATGACCAAGCCGCCCGACCTTCCGACGATCTGACCGAGGTCGAAGAACCCTCGGGGAAGGCAACCGCTGACGATCGTCAGACCGGCGGTCAGACGAGTCCAAGCGATGAGTCCGACGGCCAGCACGACATGCCGGAAGATGAAAAGCCTGGCGATCTCGCCAAAGACGATGACACTACAGACGAAGACACTACAGGTGACGACACCGCAGGTGATGGCAACGCAGCCGATGACACTGAGGATGACACGACAGGTAACGACACCACGGGCGATGAGGAAGCCGGAGATGATGCGAACAGCAACATATCGGCGAGCGACAATCCCCCGCCGGCCAACGCCGACACGACGCCCGCCGGCAAGGCAAAGAAGGGTGAGGCTAAGCCTCGAGTGAATAAAGGACGGGGACGCCGGCCACTGTCTGGCGACGACAACGCCAAATTGAGTGTCAAAGAGTCGAAACAGCCGTCGAAGCAGCGGAACCGCTCAACTCGGTAGAGCCTCTATACCGGCTACAACACCGCGGGTGGCGTCAACTCCATGGTGGCATCGATGTCGCCAACGCGCCGACGGTGCTCCTGCAACTCCTCGAACAGAAGGGCCGCCACTTGCCGGCCTTCATCGGTGTGGATGATGTTGCTCAGCTCGCCGGGATCGGCCACGAGATCAAACAACTCCCACTCCACCGGGTTCGAAGGTCCGTGCGCCCCTGGTTGCCCCATCGGATCGTTGTAATAGCAGATCAGCTTGTGGGTACGAGATCGAATGCCGAAGTGGGCAGGACAGGCATGGGAGGGATCGTTGTGCATCCAATATCGGTAGTACATCGACTGCTGCCACCCATCAGGCTTGTCCCCTGATAGCAACGGCACCAGCGAATTGCCCTGAAGCTCGAAGGGCGTTTCTACTCCGGCGAGATCAAGCATCGTCGGGGCAAAGTCAACGTTCACGACGATATCTTCACAGACCGACCCCGGAGCCACCATCGCCGGATACCGGACCAATAGCGGCATGGCCAGCGACTCCTCATACATCAGACGCTTGTCGAACCAGCCGTGATCGCCCAGAAAGAACCCTTGATCCGACGTGTACACGAC
>JAHDFR010000002.1:144395-151064 GCA_020628065.1 Acidimicrobiales bacterium | reverse complement strand
GGCACTAGCCCCTCAAGCTAGCGCGTCTGCCAATTCCGCCACTCCGACGTGGCTCACTATTGAGTTGTGAGAGTACGCAATCCTAACAAGAAAAGCAGCGCTGGCGACGACCAAATCCGGACTGCAGATTAGCGATCGGCTACGAGTTGATTGCGAAGGCCAACGCCAGCGTCATGATGGCAAAAATCAGGCTGAACAGAATGGTCAGCCGGTCAAGGTTGCGCTCCATCTGGGTTGAACCAGCCGCTGCAGCCCCAAGACCGCCGCCAAACATGTCGGATAGGCCGCCACCCTTGCCGCTGTGAAGCAGCACCAAAGCGATGGTGGCAATACCGATGATTGCGTAGACGATTCCTAATGCCAAGACCATGTCGTGATCCACGTTTCTCGAAATCCGAACTCGTTCAGGCTAACAGCAGAACCGGGTTTCAAGACTCGTCATCGCCTCCTGAGCCCGACAGCACGTAGTCAACGACGAGAGCCAACGGTCCTCCGTCGTCGCCATCGGTAAACGCCGGCACCCGCTCGAGGCGAGAAGGCGAAAACAACAGCAGAGACGGCCTCTCAACCAACGGCACAACGAACAGCCCGTCCTCGGTTGACTCAGTGGTGGTAACAAACAGGTCAAGAGCCTGATAGCAGGCGCTGCGATCGTCATCATCGCTGATCGTGTCGCAGCGAGCCGCCTCGGCATCAAACTCCGGGCTCTCGAAACCGTACGGGTTTGCTTCGGAATCCGAGCGGAACGATCCGGACTGCAAGCCGGGCCACGGGCCACCGGCCCAGGCGAACAACGTCAAATCCCACAGATCAGGGTTGCCTCGCGTTCCCTCCGACAGTGATGCCGCAACGGCTAACTCGTTAAACGGACCGTCGGTCAGAAAACTGCCGCCGTCGCTGTTGTCGACCACAATTTTGAATCCGGCGGCCGACAGCTGATCGGCCAGCACGTCCTGCACAGCCACGC
Organism: Acidimicrobiales bacterium; assembly: GCA_020628065.1. Lineage (GTDB taxonomy): Bacteria > Actinomycetota > Acidimicrobiia > Acidimicrobiales > SZUA-35 > JAHELU01. Next base: position 150,097 of record JAHDFR010000002.1, on the reverse strand, counting down.
GGACACCGTCTCCGGCGTTGGTGGAGAACCGCAACGTCAACGAGCCACGGTCAGGATGGGTGAAGACACCATCAGAGCCCAGTTCATATCCTGCTTCGGCCAACAAGCGAGCGGCCTCATCCACGTTCGACTCAAGAGCCTCCGGTTGATGATCCTCGTATCCGGACTGGCCAGGCAGCCAATAGGCGTTACCAACTCCATCAGCCTCGATTGTCGAGTCGCCAGCTCGAATACCCGGACTCCCCAGAAGCTGGCTATACCCGGCCGACACCGCATCGCGGCGACCAACGGCCTGAGCAACAGCTGAACGGACGAGTGGATCGGCCAAGTGGCGGTTGAGCCGGTTCATCCCCAGATGGTCATACTCCAGAGCCGGGCCAACAACGGCGGCAACATCTCCGCTGTCCAACAGATCTAGAGTGCCACTCACCACCGGGGAGACCATGACGTCAGCCGAGCCGTCGGCCACGGCAGCTCGAGCGGCAGCCACCGAAGGCACAAAGTTGATCTGGACTCCAGCAACCGTCGTGGGGCCATTGTTCGACACATCGGGATGAGTTGATCCGTGATAGTCATCATTGCCCGACAACCGCATGGTCGAATCCTCCCACGCGTCGAATACAAGAGGTCCCGAGCTAGGCACTCCGCCGTCCAGATTGCCCAATGCGTCCGCCACATCCGCTGCCGTCTCGCCGGCCGCATGTCGAGGCAGGATGTGTCGATACAGGCCTCGCCAGTCCGGATAGAAACCGGCGAACGACACCTCAAACGTTCGGTCGCCGGTCACTTCGAAGCCGGTCACCAAGTCGTAGCCGTTGCGGTCGGCCAGCGGGAAGACACAGCCTTCGCTCGAGGCATCAATGATTGATCCGTCCGCCTCGGTCAGACATCCTTCAAGCAGGATCTGGTGGGTGTAGGCCACGTCTTCAGCCGTCAGCGACTCACCGTCAGACCAACGGAGATCACTGCGAAGCGTGTATTCGACATCAACCGTACCGTTGCTGTTGGCCGTCACCCGGGCGTCAGAAGCCAACAGCTCGGGCACATAATTCAAGCCGCTGTCGATCGAGTAGAGGCTCTCGAACAGCGCCTCCCGTATCCATGACACGGTAAAAAGCCCGCCGTCAATGGGAGCGGCATTGGCCAAGCCGGCCGGTTGAACGTAGTGAGCCCACACCAACACGTCGGCCGGAGCAGCCGGGAACGACCGCTGCTGGGCGACCTCAGCCTCACCCGTTGCTTCGACTTGTTCCGCATCATCGGTAAGCGGGTCGTCTTCGACTTCGCCATCTTCGCGCTGGAGCACATCAGCCGACGGCGACTCCAACAGCCTTGTGGACGAACTGGTGTCCTCTGCCGCGTCATTACCGCCTCCAGAACAGGCGGCAACCAACAACAGCCCCAGCATCATCGACGCCAGGACAGCCCAAACCCTCAGAACCGGCCTAGGCCGGCCAGGCATCACAGATCGTGCAGCCGGAACTGGATGATTCGGGCGAACGACGCCGCTTCAAGACTGGCGCCCCCAACCAGAGCGCCGTCGATGTCCGGCTGCGACATCAGCTCGGCGGCGTTAATCGGCTTCACCGATCCGCCGTACTGCACCCGAACCATGTCCGCCGCATCGGTGCCACTCTTATCCGCCACCACAGAACGCACATAGGCACACATGGCCTGAGCGTCGTCGGCCGAAGCAGTCTGCCCGGTACCGATAGCCCAAATCGGTTCGTAGGCGATCACCATGTCCGCCACCTGCTCAGCCTTGACCCGAGCCAAGCCAGCCTTCAACTGGGCTTCCACCTTTGTCTCGGCGTCACCAGCCTGGCGCTCCTCCAAGGTCTCACCGACACACAGAATAGGTGTCATATCGTTGGCCAGGATGGCTCGCACCTTGGCGTTCACCAACTCATCCGACTCACCGAAGATCTCCCGCCGCTCGGAGTGACCGGCGATCACGAAACGAACACCCAACTTGGCCAACATGGACGGCGCCACCTCGCCGGTGAACGCCCCCGAGGCCTCGCTGTGGCAGTGCTGAGCACCGAGGAAGAACGGAATCTTGTCCGAGTCGAGGGTCGTCTGCACCGTGCGCAAATCAGTGAAAGGCGGGTGCACCGAAATATCCACTGCGTCCACATCGTCCCGGGTCACCTCATAGCTCAGCTCCTGCACCAACTTCAGGGCCTCAAAGTGGTTGAGGTTCATTTTCCAGTTGCCGCTGATAATGGGCCGTCGATTCGCTGCCATGTCTACTTCTCCCGCTCGTCGAGTTTCTTGTGAAGTGCTCTAGTCACCGGACCGCAAGGCGGCCAGGCCAGGTAGGTCGCCTTGTTCGATCAGCTCCAGCGAGGCGCCGCCACCGGTCGACACATGGTCCATGTCCCCATCTATGCCGAATTGCTTGGCCGCCGCCGCCGAGTCTCCCCCGCCGACAACGGTATAGGCCCGGGTTTCGGCCATGGCGTGGGCCACCGCCTTGGTACCGGCCTCAAATCTCGGATCTTCAAAGACCCCCATGGGTCCGTTCCAAAGCACCGTGCCCGCTTCCGCCAGCACATCGCCGAACTCGGCCGCTGTCCCCGGCCCGATGTCAACGCCCATCCAACCGTCAGGCAGATCAGCACCCATCTGTCGTACCTCACCACCGGCCTCGGGCTCAAAGAGCTTGCCTCCCGGGCCAAGTGCGGTGACATCGTTGGGAAGGTGAATGGTGGTCGGCCCTTCGAGTAATCGAGCGCAGGTATCGACCATGTCTTCCTCCAACAGGGAAGCGCCAATTGAGTGGCCCTGGGCTTTAAGGAAGGTGAACGCCATACCGCCGCCGACGATGATGGCATCCACCATGTCAACCAGCGCCTCGATAATGCCAAGCTTGTCAGACACCTTGGCCCCACCCATGACGGCCACAAACGGCCGACGCGGGCTTTGCCGCAAACCGAGTAGGACCTGGACTTCAGAAGCCAGCAGGCGGCCGGCAGCTGAAGGCAACGACGCCGGGGGTCCGACGATTGAGGCATGAGACCGGTGGGAAGCGCCGAAGGCATCGTTCACGTACAGGTCCTGGCCGTCGATCAACCGGGCCACAGTCGACGGATCATTCGATGTCTCACCTGGATCGAAACGCAGATTCTCCAGTAGTTCAACCTCGGGAATCAGTTCCTTTAGCCGCTGACGGACCGGGGCCACGGACAACTCGGGCACAACCTGGCCCTTCGGCCGACCCAAATGTGAACACGCCGTGACCTTGGCCCCGCCATCAACCAGGTACTTCAAGGTCGGCAGAGCGGCCTGGATACGGAAATCGTCGGCAATGACACCGTCAGATAACGGAACGTTGAAGTCCACTCTGACGAGGACCGACTTGCCGGCCACATCACCAAGATCTTCAAGTTCCGGAACGCCGTTGATCACCGGGTGACCACCCTTCTCCCCCAGCCGAGGGAATTGTTCAACCGCAAACGAACTACTGGTTTGCCGCTCCGACAATGAGAGACAGGTCGACCAGGCGGTTCGAGTAACCCCACTCGTTGTCGTACCAGCCGCCGATCTTGACCAGCGAACCCTGAGTCATCGTCATGCCACCGTCCAGGGTGCATGAGGCGGGTGAGGTAACGATGTCGGAGCTCACGATGGGCTCTTCGGTGTAGTCAAGAACCGGAGCTAGACGTCCCGACTCGGCTGCCTTGGCGAACGCGCTGTTCACCTCTTCCACCGACGGTTCCCCCTCAACTACTGCAGTGAAGTCGGTGAGCGAACCGGTGGGCACCGGTACTCGCAGGGCCGAGCCGTCCAGCTTGCCCTGCATCGACTGAAGCACCAGGCCGGTCGCCCGGGCGGCGCCTGTCGACGTGGGAATGATGTTGATCGCCGCTCCCCTGGCCCGACGAAGATCCTTGTGGGGCCCGTCCACCAGAGCCTGATCGCCGGTGTAGGCGTGCACAGTGGTCATCAAACCCTGCTTGACGCCAAAAGCATCATCCAGCACCTGCACCATGGGAACGAAGCAGTTGGTGGTACACGAAGCGTTGGAAACAACCTTGTGACTCGAAGCATCAAAGGTGTCTTCGTTGACACCAACCACGAAGGTGGCGTCAGCATTGCCGCACGGGGCGGACACGATCACAAACGGAGCGCCACCGTCAAGGTGCTTTCCCGCCCCCTCGCGGGAGGTGAACACGCCGGTGGACTCGATAACCACATCAACACCGAGATCTCCCCAAGGCAGCTGAGCCGGATCCCGCTCACTCAAGACCTTGAGAACGTCGCCGTCAACCGAGATACCGCCGTCAACTGCGCTGATGTCGTTCGGGAGCTTGCCCAGCACCGAGTCGTACTTGAGTAGATGAGCCATGGTGTCGAGCGAACCAAGATCATTGACTGCAACGAAGTCAATGTCGGCGCCCGCCTGCTTGGCCGCCCGGAAGAAGTTACGCCCGATGCGGCCAAAGCCGTTGATACCTACCCGAATAGCCATTTTGCCTCAACCGTCCTTTGTGGTTGTGTAACCGGCCGACATTCAGCGCAGCGACCGGCGTTCTCTGTCTGAGGTCATGATCGAACCCGCCCAACCATAGCGTTACCGATGCGGCTAAAAACGCATTACCGGCAACTCGGATCAGGGGGCTTGAGCCCGTTGCCGGTCAGGCCCTGGTGTGCTGACAGCCGCTTCGGTCAACACCCAAGACAACGCCTCGGCCAAACGGCCGGGGTCATGGCTCCAACCGTCATCAGCCGCCACTGGACGAACAACCACAGGAACGCCGGCGACACGGGAACCAGGTGAGGTTCGAGGTGAAGGCGGGGGTGAGGTCAAAGGCAGTCCGGGGTGATCATCGGCAATCACCAAGTCAACCGGAATCCGATGCTCGGCCAGCGCTTCCAGATGCTCACTCAACCCCAGGCCACGGGCCTCAGCTCGGTCGTCGGCCACGTTGGCCACAAATACCCGCTGAGCCGACGTTCGTTCCAGCGCTTCACGAACGTCCTCGACCACTGCAGCGGCGAGAACCGACGTAAACAACGAGCCCGGACCAACAACGACCTGATCGGCTTCCAAGATCGCCCGAACAGCATCGCCGGGGGTTGCCGCATCGACGGGATCGATTCGAAGATTGCCGATGTCGGCGGCCCGTTCGATGGCCACCTGGCCGGTAACGAGTCCAGCGTCTGAATCGGCAACAAGAGTGACCGGAACAGTTGTCGCCGGGATCACCCGGCCGACAGCGCCAACCGCCCGGCCTACCTCATCAATAGCCTGCTGGAGATTCCCATCGGCCAGCGAGAGTCCAGAAAGCAGCAGGTTTCCAATCGGGTGGCCTGACAGCTCGCCATGCTCAAACCGATACTCGAGTGAGCGGCCAAGCAGTAGACGATCATCGGCCAAAGCCGAGAGACATCGACGAATGTCACCGGGCGGCGACACTCCGAACTCCGCTCGCAGCCTGCCGCTGGATCCGCCATCGTCACCAACAGAGACTATGGCGGTGAGCTGAGCCGCATAGTGGCGCGCCGCTTTGAGGCTGGCCGCCAAACCGTGCCCCCCACCCAAGGCGACTACCGAGGGGCCGGTTCGGTGATATTCGATTCGTCGGTTTTCGGTGGTTCTGTTATCCAGCACGGTTGACCCGGCGCTCTGTTCGTACCGCCCTTGTGATCTTTCGGCCGTCATCGCCCGCCTATGACCTTCAGTGTCCTTCGATGAC
>JAHDFR010000002.1:100629-144295 GCA_020628065.1 Acidimicrobiales bacterium | reverse complement strand
TTGTGATCTTTCGGCCGTCATCGCCCGCCTATGACCTTCAGTGTCCTTCGATGACCTTCGATGGGAGGTCCGCCTCGCTGCCATGCACCTCTGAAGCTGTCAGCCGGCGCTGGCTGAAAGAGCACTATCGCAGCTTCAAACGAAGGACCATGAGCCGAGGAATGGTTGAAGCATCCTCGTATTCCGGTGCTTGAGCCAGGAATGACGGCGGTGGTGACGGCTCCATCATCTCGACGAGAACGAATCCGTGGTCGGCCAGCGTGTTGACATAGCGGGACAGCGGCCGGTGAACAAACCGGATGTGAACGTCTTTTTGGACTTCTTCCACCGTGGCCGTCTCGACAAGGTAGGGGCCGATACGCCAATACTGCTCAGGAGGCTCGATGATCTGGTCGTCGATCCATCCGCTACCGGGCGTTTGCAGCAACGGGTGGTTCAACAGGAACAGAAAAGTACCGCCCGGTCTCACAACCCGGGCAAGCTCGGAGATCGCTCCGTCGACATCGTCGATGTGCTCGAACACCAGACAAGCCACGGCATGGTCAAACGAGTCCGAACGGAACGGCAGCCCTGCGGCCGCCGCCTGGGCGAACCAGCTGGAACCGGCTTGCGTGGCCATCGAACGCTCTTGGGCCAGCACAACTTGAGACTCGATCGGGTCAACACCGGCCACTTGGTGGCCATGAGCCACAAGGGCTCGGGCGACCTGGCCCTCTCCGGTGCCGACGTCGAGGACCAATCCCGGATCGCTCAGCGACGAGGTAACGATGGGGAGAATCTGCTCGGTGTACTCCGGATCCACTCCGTCGGTGAACTCGCGCTGCCACCACTCAGCACTCTGGCGCCACAGCTCCGTGTTGGGGTCACCCGAACCAGCGTCGAGGCCGGCGGTGTGATTTCCACTATCGACGCTCACGCCATTCGTCCCGTCACTTTGGCGTACACCTGAACCGCCACCTCGTCCGGCAACCACGACAGCGCCTGCAGCTCTTCGAGACTGGCCCGCTTCACCGCATTCACTCCTCCAAGCTCCTTGGTCAAACGCTTCTTGCGGGCCGGCCCCAACCCGGGAATGCCGTCCAGAATCGAAGTGGTCATGCGGGCGTTTCGCAACTTCCGGTGGTAGGCAACAGCAAACCGGTGAGACTCATCCCGCAATCGCTGCAGCAAATACAGCGACTCGGAACGCCGGGGAATAACAATCGGATCCGAGCGCCCGGGGACGAAAACCTCCTCCAACTGCTTGGCCAGAGCACACACCGCAATCTCGTCGCTCAAGCCCAGCTCGTCCAGGACCCGAACGGCTACACCGAGTTGGCCCTTGCCACCATCGACCATCAGCAGCTGCGGTGGATATTGGAACTTGCCCCGCTCGGCGATTGGCATCTCTCGATCCTTGAGGTAGTTGGTTAGTCGGCGGGTCAAGACCTCTTCCATGGCGGCATAGTCATCGTTTCCGTCAACGGTGCGCACCTTGAATCGTCGATACTCCGACTTCTTGGCCAGCCCATCTTCCACCACAACCATTGAGCCGACGTAGTCACTGCCCTGAAGGTGACTCATGTCGTAGCACTCAATCCGCAGCGGTGACTCCGGTAGTTCCAGCCACCGTTGCAGCTCGTTCAGCGCTTTGGCCCGGCTGTTGTGATCGGTGGCACGACGCAACCGGTGGCGGGTGAACTCCTCTTCGGCATTGCGTTCAACCGTTTCCAGCAACTCACGCTTCGTTCCCCGTTGCGGAACGCGAATCTCCACTCGGGAGCCACGCAACAGCGCCAACCACTCCGAATAGAGCTCGCCGTCAGTGGGCTCAAACGGCACCAAAACGGTTTTCGGCATCCCCGATACCGGCTCTTCGTCGTAGACCCCCTCCAGCACCTTGTCCACCAGTTCGGAGTCCGTCAAGTACTCGACTTTGTCGACGATGAAGCTGCGCCTCCCCATCACGCGGCCCTTGCGAACGAAAAGGACAAAGACCGCGGCCTCAAGATCATCTTGAGCCAGACCGATCACATCCAGATCCTCGGTCCTGGAGGCGACCATCTGCTGTTTCTCGATGGCCTTACGGACCGTGGCCAGGCGGTCCCGTAACCGAGCCGCCTGTTCAAACTCCAGCTCGCCGGCTGCGGCCTCCATTTCGGTCTGGAGTTTCTCCAACACCGGCTCGGTGTCTCCATCCAGAAAGTTGCACAACTCGTCAACCATGGCGGCGTAAGCCTCGTCGGTTACTTCACCAACACAAGGGCCCGAGCACTTCTCGATGTGGAACAGCAGACACGGTTTGCCGAGCTTGCGGTGCCGCTCCAGCTTGTTGTCGGAACAGGTGCGGATAGGGAACGTCCGAAGCAAATGGTCAAGCGTTTCCCGAATGGCATACGCATGGGCATAGGGCCCGAAGTATCGAGTTCCCTTCTTCTTGGCCCCACGCATCACCCTGGCCCGAGGCCACTCATCGCTGACCGTCACCGCCAGGTATGGGAAGCTCTTGTCGTCCACCAGCCGAACGTTGAACCGCGGCCGATGCTCCTTGATCAGGTTGTATTCCAGCATCAAGGCCTCAACGTCGTTGCGGACCTGGATCCACTCCACCGACTCGGCCGTAGCCACCATCTGTACCGTCCGGGGGTGTTGAGTAGCCGGATTGGCAAAGTAGCTGTTTACGCGGGAGCGAAGAGACTTGGCTTTGCCCACGTAGATAACGCGCCCCTCGCCGTCTTTGAATTGATAGGAGCCCGGAGCGTCGGGGATCTCACTGGCCGGTGGACGGACTACCACCAGTTCAATCTAACTCCGGCACCATCCAACTCGTGGCCCCATAACCCAGTTGGGCTACGTCAGTCGGACCAACTCAGACCGGCTTGACTCAGAAGGCGCAACCAAGGTGGACTGGCCCCGTGACACCGACTAGGTCGAGTGGCTACGCCGACCTAACCGATCGTCCGGACAAACCCGCCGATGCCCGTCGACCTACCGCCGTCGGAGCAACCCAAACCATCGAGCCGAGAGCCAAGCCGACCGCCCAGGCCACGGCAACGTCGGCCTCCGGCTTACTCAGCGTGACGGTGATTAGAACCGCCCACTCAATGGCCAGCGCCAGCAGGCGCATTGGAATCACCGGCAGGTCCCGACGTCCCAGGGCCAACGCATCGGCCAAAAACTTGTCAACCACCGACATGGTGGTAATGGCCAAGCCCCACCAGGCCACCGAGCGGCTGTAGGCCAGCGCCGACCCCTCGGCCCCAAGAGGAAGCCAGGTCAGAGCAGCGACGGTGAGCAGCCCGCCGACCAGGGCAAAGCCTGTACCGGCTCCGACGATGGTTACCGCCAGCCGATCAATGGCGTGACGACCACCGGCCACCGCCTGTCGCATAGCCGGAAGAGTCACCAGGCGTGTTCCCGCCACCGTGGTCAAAATCGGGGTGAACGGAAGGAGCACCGACTTGACCGCCGAAGCCGTCGACGGAGAGATGGCGACAGCGACGATCAGCGGCAACAAATTGAATGCCGTGCTCTGAATGGCCTGGCTTCGACCCATGATGCGCACGGCGGACATCTGCTCGGAGTCTGAGGGATCCGGAGCCGTCCGGCCCGAAGCGGCGTCAGGTGAAGTGACATCAGGCGCCTCCTGCACAAGCCATCCGATCGTTCCCAGTAGCGCGCCGGCGGCGCCTCCCGCCACCCATGTACCAAGCAACAGCGGCTCCAGGCTGTTGGTGTCGATGGCCGCACCAGACCACGTCCCGACGCCGGTCACGGCCACCAATCCAATGGCAAAGACCACGACCCAGGTGAGATCGAGGACAAGGGGAATCCAGGGCCTCCCGGAGGCCCAACCCAGGTGGCGAAGTCCGTCCTGGGCCAGCAGGGGAATCATGGCCAAGGCCATAATGACCCATGAGGCCGACGGTGAATCAACAATGAGGCCGACAACCACCACCGCCAGGGCGCCGCCTGCCGCCAGAGCGATCGACCTGCCCGACCGACCGGTGGAACGAGAGGGATCGGCCACGTACGGTTCAAACAGAGCAGAACGGGCGAGGGCCAAAACCAGGTGGTAAACCGCCATCAAGGCGACGAATCGACCAAAGTTCGATGGCGTCAATGCCCAGGCCATAACCGCGTACAGGCCGAAGTTGGGGACGCTCGACGCTCCCTGCGCCGCCACCGACCAAGCGATGCGACCAAACCAGCGATTCATCAACAACCCAGCTAGCGACGGTAGACGGAACCGGCCACATCAAGCCATAGTTCCATAGTGCGGGACCGCATCTCGTCGTCGCTGAACTCCTGCACTCGCAGCGACGCGGCGTCAGCCAAGCGACTCCGAAGAGCGGAATTCAGCCCCAGCGAGATGATCGATCGTGCCATCCCAGCGGCGTCACCAGGCTCGACAAGCAGACCGGTGTGCTCGTTCTCGATGAAGTCGCCGACGCTGCCCACATTCGAAGCAACGACCGGAACACCGGCAGCAGCCGCCTCGAGCACCGTACGAGGCAGACCCTCCCACCTCGACGACACCACCGAAACGTCAACCGCATGTACCAGCTGCGCAGCGTCGACCCGATGACCGAGGAACACTACTTGATCAGCCAAACCCAGTTGAGAGACGGTGGCCTCAACTTCGCGACGGGTTGGACCGTCACCGACCAACAGCAGGGTGAGCGACGGACCAAGATCGGTTCGAGCGACCTCGGCGATCGCTCGCAGCAACGTGTCGTGGTCCTTTTGACGGCTGAAACGAGCAACCATTCCAACAACAAAGCGATCGTCTATTCCCAGTTCCCGGCGCAGACGACGACGCAGTCCAACTGCCGCCGCCGGATCGGTCGAAATGGAGATCCCACTACGAATCAACCGATACTGGCTGTCGGAACCAACACCCCACTCCAAACCCTGACGGCGGTCGCCCTCTCCGACAACCACGAGCCGATCGGTGATTCGGGCCAGCAGGCGCTCGAGCCCCAACACCCCTCGGCGGGCCAGCGGATGGCTCACCGGGGTCGAACCCCAGCCATGAACGGTGTGCACCACCGGAATCCCGACGACAAAAGCCGCCAGACGGCCCAGCACCCCGGCCTTCGACGAGTGGGTGTGCACCACATCAGGCTGATTGGTACGAAGCCATCGGATCAGCCACCGCAACGCCCGCACATCATCGATCATGCTCAGCCGACGAACCAGTGCCGGTACCGGAATGATGTCCAGCCCGTCAACACACGACTCGTCCCACAGTGTCGGCTCGGCGCTGGCACCGTCTCCGGCCAGTACGCTCACCTCGAACTGTTTCCGACGTTCAACCGGTATTCGGCTCGTTCCCAGCACCGTCTCCTGAGCGCCGCCGTGAGCGAGGCTGGTCACCACCTGAGCGACACGAACCGACGGCGAGGTCGGTGGCTGATCGCCCGATCGGCTTTGCCGGCCGTCATCGGTTCGAGGCGACGCCACCGCTACCGACCCCGCCGATGGATTACCTGCCGGGACGTCCTCCACAAAATGCGGGCATCGAGTCCCAGACTCTGACGTCGCAGGTAATAGAAGTCATGCTGCAGCTTGTCGAAGGCATCGCCCTCACTGGAGGCGTATCCCTGCTTGACCTGAGCCCAACCGGTAATGCCGGGACGCACCACGTGCCGGGTGTCGAAGAAGGCGATTTTGGCCGACAGTTCCTCGACGTAGTGAATCTGCTCCGGACGGGGCCCGACCAATGACAGTTCACCTCGAAGAACGTTCACCACCTGGGGCAACTCATCAAGGTGAGAGCGCCGCAATAGGCCGCCCAACGCCGTGATGCGCGTGTCATCGGTTGATGTCCACTCGCTATCGGTCGATTCGTCGGCGGAAGCCGCTCGGCCGACACTCGGCGTCATGGTACGCAGCTTCAAAATCTCAAACGGCTCACCGTCTTTCCCCACCCTCATCTGGCGATAGAACAGCGGACCCCGGTTCCATCGCAGATTGGCCAAAGCGACAAGGGGCGTGATCAAACCCAGCGCCGCCAGACCAACAGCGGAAAAGCCAACATCCACGATGCGCTTAGCCCGCACGTAGCGGGTTCGGTGCAACTCACCGATGTCAAACAGCAATGAGGTGCGGGCCAACTCGCTATGCGGTAGCTTCCCAATCCACTCTTCGTAAAACAGAGTCAGAGGGCGAATCCGACAACCTCGCCGGTGGAGAATCGCAGCCTGATCAACCACAGCGGTCGATCCTTGAGCCTCGGTGTCAAGCACAATGAGCGAGGCGTTGCGTTCCTCCACCTTCTCGATCAGCCGTGGAGTGGTGGATGCGGCCACCTCGGCCACGGTCATCCAGCCGACGAGCACCGCAGGACGCTCCATCCTTTGAGCCAGATCATCCCTGAGGCTCAGTCCGTCCTCGTCCCGCCCGACCACAGCGAACACCTGATGGCGAGCAGCGGTACGAGCCGACACGTCCCGGGACAGATGCCAGCCGACCACGGCCCAAACCGGCAGGATTACACCGACCAATGCTGACGACGATCGAGGCAATAGCGGCGTGGCCAAGATCGTCTGAAACGAGGCGATTACGGCGAAGGCAAGGCCGACCGCCACCAAACCTCTTACCATCGCCCCATGACGCGAGGACGGAAGATCGGGAAGGCCGACCACATAGGTCAACACAAGGTGGGTGGCGGCCAGCAGTGCCCACCAGACCAGGCGAACGTTTGCCACTAGCAGATACGGTTCCGGGGCCAGATAAACCGAGTGCAGGTAGGCGGCGACGGCGATCAGGGTGACCGCGCCGAAGCTATAGCTCAGGCGGACGGCCGGATTCACCTACGACCCTCATGGCAACCGACTCGGACGGACATGCCGTCTCTATCGGCCCGGATAGGTCAGACCATAAACCTGATGGCCTAGGCCGTTGTCAGCTCAATTGAAACGAGGTCAGTCGGAAGACAGCACCGGCGCCAGGAAGCGGCCGGTGAAACTGTTGGACTTGACGATGTCCTCCGGCGAGCCGGTAGCCACCACAGTTCCCCCACCGTCACCACCGTTGGGGCCGAGATCGATCACCCAGTCAGCGGTCTTGATCACATCGAGATTGTGCTCGATGACCAAAACGGTATTTCCCTGCTCAACAAGGCGACTCAGGACCGTGAGCAGGCGGCGGATGTCCTCGAAGTGAAGGCCGGTGGTGGGCTCATCCAGCAGATAGATGGTGTGTCCTGTCGACCGCTTGGCCAGTTCGGACGCCAGCTTCACCCGCTGAGCCTCGCCCCCGCTAAGGGTTGGAGCGGGCTGCCCCAACCGCACATAGCCCAAACCAACGTCGGTCAGGGTCTGCAGGTGCCTGGCGATCGGCGGTTGCTTGGAGAAGAACTCAAGCGCCTCTTCAATCGGCATGTTCAAGACGTCGGCGATGCTCTTGCCCTTGAACTGAATGTCCAACGTGTCCCGGTTATATCGAGCGCCCTTGCAGACCTCGCATGGCACATACACATCGGGCAGGAAGTGCATCTCGATCTTGATGGTGCCGTCACCAGAGCATGTCTCGCACCGTCCGCCGGCAACGTTGAAGCTGAAACGGCCGGGCATGTAACCGCGGACCTTGGACTCGTTGGTCTGGGCGAACAGCTTGCGGATCGAGTCGAACACGCCGGTGTATGTCGCAGGGTTTGACCTAGGGGTCCGACCGATTGGCGACTGGTCGATGTCGATCACTTTGTCCAGATACTCAAGCCCGGTAATCGACTTGTGCAGACCAGGGGGAACCTTGGAGCCATAGACCTGCTGCATCAGCGATCGCAGGAGGATCGAGTTGATCAAGGTCGACTTGCCTGACCCAGAAACACCGGTCACAGCCACAAAACAGCCCAAAGGAATGTCAACGTCGATGTCTTTGAGGTTGTTCTCCCTGGCACCCTTGATCTGCAGGCGTGCCTCACCGGGCTGGCGGCGCTGCTCGGGCAACGGAATGGTCTTCTTGCCACTCAGGTACTGCCCGGTCACCGAACCTCGACGCTTCAGCAAGCCCTTGACCGGGCCGCTGTAGACCACGTCGCCGCCATGCTCGCCGGCTCCGGGGCCGATATCAACCACGTGATCGCTGACACGAATCGTGTCTTCATCGTGTTCGACCACCAGGACGGTATTTCCGATGTCCCTGAGTCGACAGAGGGTTGATATCAACTTGGCGTTGTCTCGTTGGTGCAGCCCGATCGACGGTTCGTCGAGAACGTAGAGCACACCGACCAGGCCGGAACCGATCTGGCTGGCCAGCCGAATGCGCTGTGCTTCGCCGCCGGAGAGAGTAGCGGCCGAGCGACTGAGGCTGAGGTAGTCGAGCCCCACATCGAGAAGGAAGCTCAGCCGGGAGTTGATCTCTTTGATGACCCGGTCGGCGATGATGAGCTCGCGGTCGGTCAGCTCCAAACCGGCCAAGACTTTCGCTGCTTCACCAATGGACATCGAGCAAATATCGAAAATGTTCCGACCATCGATCCGTGATGCCAGCGAGAGCGGGTTTAGCCTGGCCCCTCCACAAACCGGGCAGTGAACCTCCCGCATATACCCTTCGATTTGCTCTCGGGTACCGTCGGACTCGGCTTCGCGATGACGACGGCGAAGATAGGGTACGACCCCTTCAAACGTTGCGTTATACGTCCGCTGGCGACCGAACCGGTTCTTGTACCGGACGGTGACCTTAACCTTGCGAGCCGCACCGCTGGGGTTGGCCGACGGGCGAGCCTGGCCATGCAGCAAAATGTTCCGCTGCTTGGTCTCAAGCTCGCTCCAGGCGACGTCGGTGGGGATGGAGAACTTGTCACAAACGCTGAAGGTCAAACGCTCGAAGTACTGGCTGCGTCGGGAGAACCAGGGGTGGATGGCACCATCGGCCACCGACAGGTCGGGATTCGGCACGATGAGATTAGGGTCGACCTCAAACGTTGTACCCAAGCCGTCGCATGACTCACAGGCGCCGTACGGCGAGTTGAATGAGAAATTTCGGGGGGCGAGTTCTTCGAAACTTTTGCCGTCGCTCGGTCTGGACAAGTGCTGGCTGAACACCAGCGTCTCGGGTTCGTCGTCACTGCCCTTGGCCGGAACGATCTGCACCTCGGCCACGCCGTCAGCCAGCTTCAGGGCCGTCTCGATTGAGTCGGTGAGTCGACGCTCAATGCCATCGCGACGTACAAGCCGATCGATGACGATCCTGATGTCATGGGTCTCGTAGCGGGCAAGTTCGGGCAGGTCACCACCCAGCTCGACCAGCTCATCATCCACGATCGCCCGGGCGAAACCCTGTTTGCTCATGTCGGTCAGAAGGGTCTCATAGGTTCCCTTCCTTCCCCGAACGACCGGAGCCAGAACCTGAAAGCGGGTTCCCTCGGCCAGCGTCAACGCACGGTCAACGATCTGCTGCGGGGTCTGGCGAACCAAGGGCTCACCCGTCTCGGGATCGTGCGGAATGCCGACCCGTGCGAACAGCAGTCGGAGATAGTCGTACACCTCGGTGATGGTGCCGACGGTCGAGCGAGGGTTCCGGCTGGCCGACTTCTGGTCGATGGAGATGGCCGGCGACAGACCTTCGATGAAATCCACATCGGGCTTGTCCATCTGGCCGAGGAACTGCCGGGCGTAGGCCGACAACGACTCCACATAGCGCCGTTGGCCCTCGGCATAAATAGTGTCAAAAGCCAGCGATGACTTGCCAGAACCGGACAATCCGGTAAAGACAATCAGTTTGTCGCGCGGGAGTTCGACGTCTACACCCCGGAGATTGTGCTCACGGGCTCCTCTAACCACGATTTTTCCAGCCACGTACGCCCAAGGCTACCGGCCGCCTGTGACAGTCGATCAGCCACCGAAGCGAAAGGTGCCACGGTTCACTTCCCGAACAGCCAAGCCGATTGAATCCCAATGACTCTTGAGCCACCGGCGGCCGGGCTGGGACGACACGGGCTAGCACTGGCGGCGCTGATACTCGCCCTGCTGCCGCTGATCGGCAGCGACGCCGTGTGGTCGGCCGACGTTGGGGCACAACTCCATCAGAGCTCTCACCTGCTTGACGGCACCGGATGGACATCACGCCATCCACTCCCCCAAGCCGATCCCCAAGGCCACTACTACGGCCTGCACCTGGCTCAACGGCCGACGCTGGCCGCCGGCGATCCCCACCGGTACGTGACACTGGCCAAACATCCATTCCTGACCTGGACCGTGGCCGGCCTGCTGTCAGTCGGCGGATTCGGGTTGGTTCTGGTTCTCTCAGCGGTCGGGACCATCGCGTCCGCCGTGGCGGCGGCGCGAATCACCGCCTTGTTCCGACCGGATCTGGCCCTATGGTCGCTTTGGATCACCGGTCTGCTAAGCCCGCTGTTCTTCGATGCCTACATCGGATACGCCCACACCGTGGCCGCCGCCGCCGCTGCCTGGGCGGCGTTCTTCGCCCTGCGATCGACTGCTGCCGAGCAGGCGAGACGCCATCGGGCAAGTGCTGCCATTCTCATTGGCCTGGCCTGCCTGGCCAGAACCGAAGGTGCGCCGGCCGCCATTGCCCTGTCCATGGCGATGGCATCGCTCGCCGTCCCCGTCCGCATTCTTGCCAAGGCCGGTGTTGAGGCCGAGCAAACCTCCTTAACCTCGGAGCCATCGGCTGTTCGCCCAACCCCCAGACGACAACGGGAAGCGCTCAAAACCAGTGCATGGTTACTGGCCGGTGCTGTTATTGCCGTTGCCACCGACCGGGCGGTGGCGATGGACGTGACCGGGCCGGCCAACCCCGCTTGGCGACCAACGTCGCCCGGATTCCTGGTGGGTCGTTGGCTCGGATTCGCCCAAACCTGGTTGAATCCCGGCCGCTCGCCTGCTGATCTGCTGATCGTCGCCGCCGCCATCGCCCTACTCTGCATGGCCTTTACAGCCGGGCGGCGTCAAGGCGAACAGGCGTTGTTCCATTCGCGGCCTTGGATCCCGCCCGCCGCCGGCGCGTTGGCGGTGCTGGCCATCGCCATCCGGGCCGTCATGGGCGACAGCGTGATGGTGTCGGGCCTACTGTTCGCATGTCCCCTTCTGGTTGCCGGGCTTTTGCTCGTTCGCCCCGCCCACCTCTCTTCTGGCCCCAATCGAGTCTGCCTGGTGGCCTTCGGTCTGTACGCTCTCGCCGTCATCGCCACCCAGTACACCTACGGCGGGGTCGCTGAGTGGGGCGGACGATACTTTGCCGCCGGTATTCCATTGGGAGTCGTCGCAGTGGTGGTCCCACTGTCAGAAGCCGTTCAGCGGTTGACAAAGGCCGCTCGGCGCCCGACGGTGACCTTGTTCGTCGCCGCCGGGCTGTGTCTCAACCTGCTGGGCTTGTACAGCCTGCACGGGGTCCGCCAATCCACCGCCGAGTTGGTGGCCGAAATCGAAACAGCCACCGTTGACGTGTCGAGCGGGAGTCCGGCCCCGGTCGTGGTTTCCACCGTGCCCCTGGCCGGACGGGTTTCGTGGGCCATCTACGATGAGACCCGTTGGCTTCTAGTCGACTCTGCCGAGCTGTCCGAGCTGGCCAAGGGCCTCCAGCGGGCGAACGTTTCCGAGTTCGCTCTCGTGTCGTTCACTCCCGATTCCGACGTCGCTGCACTTGAAGGCCTCTACCAGCCAGGCACCAACAATGCATCGGCACTAGACAACCAAAGCCGGGAAGACGCGTCACGACTGGTACCCGGCGATGCGGTGGTGATTATGCAGTCAACGAATCCAGCCGGCCGGTAGCGGCACGGCCGGCCGGGATCAGACCATCTCCCGCAATTCGCGCCGGAGATCCTTTATCTCGTCCCTCAGTCGTGCTGCGTACTCAAATCGAAGATCGGCCGACGCCTCCATCATCTCGTCCTCCAGAGAGTCAATCAGGCGACGCAGCTGATCCTCAGGGAGCTCAGCCAGCTCCTTGAGGCGCTTCTTCTCCTCCGGGCGACGCTTACGCTGCCCGCCGTCCGGCACCGGCGCCGTCTCCTGCGGTCGGATCAGAGACAAGATGTCGGTGACCGCCTTGCGTACCGTTTGGGGATCGATGCCGTTGGCTTCGTTGTAGGCCATTTGCAGGCCACGACGACGATTCGTCTCCGAAATGGCCCGTTGCATCGAGGCCGTCACCTGGTCGGCGTACATGATGACCCGGCCCTCAACGTTTCTGGCCGCACGACCGATCGTCTGAACCAACGACGTCTCCGATCGGAGGAAGCCCTCTTTGTCAGCGTCGAGAATAGCGACCAACTGGACCTCCGGGAGGTCAAGTCCCTCTCGCAGAAGATTGATACCGACCAGAACATCGAACTCGCCCAGACGTAGGCCCCGAAGAGTCTCAATCCGTTCGATGGTGTCGATCTCCGAATGCAGGTAACGAACCCGTACGCCCTGCTCGACCAGGTAGTCGGTCAGATCCTCCGCCATCTTCTTGGTCAAGGTGGTAACCAGCACCCGCCCGTCGTTGTCGACGACGGTTGAAATCTCCTCCATCAGATTGTCGATCTGACCCTTGGTCGGCCGCACCGAAATCTCAGGGTCGATAAGTCCGGTGGGTCGCACGATCTGTTCCACCACCGTGGATGAATGCTCCATCTCAAACGGGCCCGGCGTGGCTGACAGGAACACCACCTGGTTGACCTTCTCCAACCACTCATCAAACCGAAGAGGTCGGTTGTCGGCCGCCGACGGCAACCGGAACCCGTGGTCGATAAGGGTTTCCTTTCGGCTGCGATCCCCCTCGTACTGACCGTGGAGCTGGGGAATGGCAACATGGGATTCGTCCAACACCATCAAGTAGTCGTCGGGGAAGAAATCCAACAGGGTGTAGGGTCTTTCCCCCGGCGCCCGACCGTCGATGTGGCGGCTGTAGTTCTCGATGCCGTTGCAGAAGCCCATTTCCTGCATCATCTCGAGATCGTGCTGGGTCCGCATCCGCAAGCGCTGAGCTTCCAGCAGCCGCTGCTCACCCTCCAGCAGGGTCAGCCGTTCCTGCAGCTCGGCTTCGATACCGATGATGGCCTTCTGCATCCGGTCATCGGAGGCCACATAGTGCGAGGCCGGGAACATGACCAGCTCGTCCAACTGTTCAAGCCGCTCTCCGGTCAGCGGGTCAACAGCCGTCATCGCTTCGATCTCGTCGCCGAACAGCTCGACTCGGACGACAAACTCCTCATAGGCCGGGTGAATCTCGATGGTGTCACCCCGCACCCGGAACCGACCCCGAGTCAGATTCATGTCGTTGCGCTCGTACTGCATGTCAACCAAATCAGCCAAAATCGACCGTTGATCGTACTCCTCACCAGCCCGCAGGATCAGCAGTTTGTCTTTGTACTGCTCCGGAGAGCCCAAACCGTAAATGCATGAGACCGAGGCGACGACAATGGTGTCCCGACGGGTCAGCAGGGCTGCTGTTGCCGAGTGGCGCAGACGATCAATTTCGTCATTGACCGACGAGTCTTTCTCGATGTACGTGTCGCTCGAAGGCATGTAGGCCTCGGGCTGGTAATAGTCGTAGTAGCTGACGAAGTACTCCACCCGATTGTGGGGGAAGAACTCCTTGAACTCGTTGGCCAACTGGGCGGCCAACGACTTGTTGGGGGCGATAACCAGCGTCGGTTTCTGCACCGCCTCAATGGTCCAGGCCAACGTCGCCGACTTACCCGAGCCGGTGATGCCCAGCAACGTCTGCATCTGCTCGCCGGCGTTGATGCTGTTGGTCAGGCCTTCAATGGCCTTGGGTTGGTCTCCGGCCGGGGAGTACGACGAGACCATTTTGAACTCGGGCATACCCACCACACTACCGACGCCGGCCAAACCGGGCGACCGCTGACCGGATGCTAGCCGGGTCCTCCATCGACCAAGCCCGGATCGGTGTCGGCAGGCGGCCACGGGGTCGGGCCCAACTCGGCGATCCACTGCCAACAACGGTCGATCTGATCATCAAGATCACTCAACGAGCCGCTGTTGTCAACCACGAAGTCGGCCAGCTCAAGACGTTCTTCTCTGGTGGCCTGGTTCTTCATTCGGGCTTCGGCGTCCGCCCGGGTGAACCCCCGATGCTCCACCAGACGAGCAATGGCCAGCTCGACAGGGGTGTCGACCACTATCACCCCCGACGCCCCGCGACGGCCGCCACCCCACTCCACCATCAACGGAAGATCCTGAACAACAACCGAATCGCTCGACGCCAGGGAACCGATCCGTTCGGTCATACGGCGACGCACCTCAGGGTGGATAACGGCTTCCAACGCCTTCAGCTCATCGGCGTCGTTGAACACAATGTCAGCCACCGCCTGCCGATTCAGGCCACCATCCTGACCGATGATGGGATCGCCCCAACGCTCAATCATCCAGACGAACACCGGCTCACCGGGCTGCTGAAGCTCCCGGACAGTGGCGTCGGCATCGATCAAGACCGCTCCCCGGTCCACCAGCCGCTTGGCCACCGACGACTTACCGGATCCGATCCCGCCGGTGAGAGCCACAAGAATCATGTCCGCAAACTAGCGGGAACCACTGGCCGTTGCGTCCGCTGGCCGCCTTGTCACCGGAGTCAGACCCTACTCGGTTGGATCCAACTGCTCATTTGCGGCCTGATCCCTCCGATCTAGTGATCAAGGGCGTGAGCGGACACCAAGTCGCTCCACGTCGGCCTGTCGAATATGAAGGGACGGAACAACCCGTGCAACCACGGCCAGAACTAGGCGGTCGCCCCGGCGGCCCGCCATCAGCCGGTCTACAGCATCGAGCTGTAGATCCAAGGGAACAAGCCCGATCAAATCTAAAGTCGGCCCGTGCCTCCATCCGAGTCATGTTGGCCGACGATCACCGAATGCTGCGCGAAGGTCTTCGTCGCAGCCTCAAGGATCTTGGCTTTGACGTCATCGGGGAGGCCCGCAACGGGACCGAGGCCGTCGACCTGGCGGCCGCCATTCAGCCCGATGTCGTGCTGATGGACGTTGGCATGCCGGACATGGACGGCATCGAAGCCACCAAGCAGCTCAAAGAGCGGCTGCCGGGAACCTTCGTTGTCATTCTCACCATGCACGCCGACCAGGACTTTCTGTCACAGGCCATTCGGGCCGGAGCCAGCGGCTATCTGGTCAAAGACTGCAGTACCGACGAGATTGGCTCCGCCATTGACGCAGTAGTGACCGGAGAGACAGCCCTCTCGCCCCGCCTGGCCGCCACCATGCTGGCCGAGGTTCGGCGACAGGACAGCCACAGCAAAGACGAGCGAGTGATCACCCCCCGGGAGGAAGAAGTCCTCCAGCTGATCGCCAACGGTTGTTCAACGCCGGAGGTGGCCGAGCAGTTGTTCATCTCCCAAAAGACGGTGAAGAACCATCTGGCCTCCATCTACCGGAAGCTGGACGCCCGAGACCGGACCCAGGCCGTGCTGCAAGCCGTTCGTATGGGTATCGTCAGCCTCAACTAGCCGACCGCCGTCATTAGGGCGGGGCATCACTTCCAACAAGCCGACAAGCGGGCCTCCGGGCCCGCTTGCCCGCGTCTGCACGCTGACACGGGCGGAAGTGTGCCCGTTGTCGTGCAGTGTTCCAGCCTCCGCCGGTCAACCAACCGGCAATGGCCGGTCAGGTGACAACCTTGTTCAGTCCATACAGCGGTCAAAGGTGGAGGCTGACTTCCGACAGGCGACGATCCATTCGTCATCTTCGAACGCCATGGACCATCCGTCGGACCGCCGCAACCAGTCGGCCAACAACCCGTCCGACTGCCACAGCACAACCGAAGCCTCAACCTTGGCCAGAACCTCGTCGTAACGTCCCCCGTAGACGAGGTCCAGATGATCAGATGTCCGCTCCAGCGGATAGAAGTCAAAACGGTCGTCCATGTAGACCGAGGCCTCGTTCCCGTAACGGAAGGTCAGGTAGTTGCCAACCGCCTCACGGTGGACCAGCGACACCTCTTCGCTCGCCACCAGGCCTCGATCCTCCAAATAGTCGACGGCCGAGACCGGATAGCGGTCCAAATTCAAACCTGGCCCCAAAGATGCGCCGGCGGCCAACGCCAATACCAGCAGTAGTCCGCCGACAACACCAAGGATGGCCGGACCGGACGACCGGGCCGTTGACGGTTGAGGGGCCCCGACCCGCTGTTCGGACTCCAGACCATTGGCCAACAGCCCCAACGCCACCATTGCCCCCGGGGCGATGTTTCGGACCGCCAGAAACCCGACAGCCACAAAGGCAACGACAGGCAGCAGATAACGCCAACCGAATCGCCTACGGGTGGCGGCCAGTGCCACCGCTGCGATGAGCAACAAATAGACGATTTCCCCCGCCGACGAGAACGTCGGTGGCTGCCACTCGACCACTCGCTCCATCGATTGACGCCGAAGAACAGTGGCGAACGGGAACCACAGCAACCTTGGACCGAGCGGACTGATCGCTCCGGCCAGGGTCCCGGCGACCACCGCGAAACCGACGCGCCAAAGACGATTGGGAACTTGCCCAACAGCACCGACAACGGCGCCGACCAGTGAATCGACCGGCTGGACACCCGAACGCCGGGCCAACACCGCATCGAGAACGGTGCCTACAACAGTGGTCCCCCAAAGAATCGCAGCCAGTGGAAACGACCCGTGGGTGTTCACCCACACCCACATGACGGCCACCAGCCACATGGGCTTCAGCCTGCCTTCCAAGGCCAAAACAACAGCTAACAGCCCGACCAGTCCGAACAACAGCGGTCGCGGTGACCAGAAGGCATCGGCCACAACCAGCAATCCGACAGTCAAACCAACGCGAACGGCCAGGGTTCTAGCCGCCGCCGTGACCTGCCAGAAGCCGGCAACCAGCAAAAAGCCAATCCAGCCGTGCAACACCCGAAGCCAGGAAAAGCCACCAACTTCGACGGTGGCGGCATAGACAACGCTGGCGAACCACGACTGCACGGTCCACGACTGACCGGAGAAGTGAGACGAATACGGGTCGACGGTCGGAACCGATCCTGAATCAAGAATCAGCTGCCCGGTGGCCACATGGGTGAGCAAACTGTTGTCGGCTGTCAATCTTGCAGTGATCGAGAATCCGATCGCCGACAACAGAACGCCAAGGGCCGTCGCCATATCCGGACGACGGCCCCTGAGCAAGGACTTTTTATCTTCACCGCCGCCTTGAAGGTTCACCACATGACCGCCGTCGGCCACCTAGCCGAGAGTCTCGACGATACTCATCAAGGCCGGGCCCAGGATGACAACGAACAGAGCCGGAAAGACACAAAAGACCATGGGGATGAGCATCTTCACCGGCGCTTTCTGCGCCCGTTCCTGGGCTAGCTGGCGACGTTTGATGCGCATTTCGTCGGCCTGAGAACGAAGGACTCGTCCGATGCTGACACCGAACTGGTCGGCCTGAATCATGGCCATCACGAACGACCGGACCTCGGGAATGTCCACTCGTTCCTGCAGCGCCCGCAAGGCGTCAGCCCTGGTTGAGCCGGCACTGGTCTCGCCCAGAACACGGGCAAATTCATCCGACAGCTCACCCGGAACGTTGTGAATCACACGATCGACTGCCTGCTCAAAGCCAAGGCCTGCCTCAACCGAGATCACCAGCAAGTCAAGAACGTCAGGCAGTGAGCGTTGAATTGACCGCTGCCGCTCCTCCACTTTGCTGTTCAACCGCGCCGCCGGACCCATGGCCAAACCGGCCACGCCGATGCCGGCCGCCGCCAACTGCAACATGCCGGTGAAGCGCATCGGGTTGATGAAGAAAACAAACACCAGCCACACGGGAATCATGGCCAACAGCAGAATTCTGGTGGCAAGGAACCGCTCGACCACTGACTCACCGGCAAGACCGGCCTGCATGTGTTTACTGCGAATCGATTCGACGTACTCAGGAGGATTGAAACGTCCACCGAGCTTGCCGAACACGCCGACGGCCGGTCCCAGCACTCGCTGATGGAGGGGAGCCAAAAGCTCCTGTTCACGCTGGTCTTCGACTTTGTATCCGTCCAACTGGCGAAGAGAAGCCCGAGCGGCTGCCCGGTCGTCCAGCTGATTCAGGACTACGAAGACACACGCACCGAATGCGGCCACCAGGCCCAGCACGTACAGCTCAGGGGGTAGAGCGGAGAGAAAACTAGGCATCGATCGTTATCACCTTGCGCATCCAGAGCAACCCGACAAGGGCACTCACCACTGCCAGCCCGATGAGAATCAGACCCAACGTCCGGCTGAACAGAATTCCGACATACTCGGGGTTCATCACATACAGGACAATTCCCAGGCCCGGTGGCATCAACGAGAGAATCATGGCCGACACCCGTCCTTCAGCGGTCAGTGCAGCCACTTCACGTTTCAGGCGCTCACGTTGGACCATGGTGTCCGCCACCGTCATCAACAATTCGTTCAAATTGCCGCCGACCTCACGCTGGATGCCAAGTGCCATGACCGCCCAGGCAAAGTCCGGAGAGTTCAGCCTCTCAGCGACCGAACCGAGAGCGTCGTCGATCTCTCGACCCAGCTGGGCTTCCGTCATTGCCCGTCGGAGCTCAACTCCCATCGGGTCATCGATCTCTTTCGACACAGCGTCGATGCCTTGAGGAAGCGAATAGCCCGCCCGAAGAGTTCCAGCCAACATCTGGAGGGTGTCGGGCAGTTGCCCTTCGAACTTGGACAGCCGGCGTCGAGCCAACACGTCGAGCGAGACACCGCCGATTCCGGCGGCGATCATCCCGAAGATGATCCCGGCAATGATTGCGCCGGTAACCGCAGTCACAAGAGCAGCCACAAGAACAACAAATCCGACTAGGAAGAACAGTGCCTCACCCGGACGGATCGGCACAGCCGCCCGTTCAAGCTTCTCCTCCACCCGGCTCAGGAAACCCTGCCGCTCGGCGAACGTCTCGGTCAGCTCCACAGCCCGCTGGAGAAGTGCGGTTTCCACCAGCATCTCCTGGACCTCTTCGTCGGCCAGTTCGTCGCCGTCGGCGTATCGAGAGAGAATTCTGTCCAGAGCGCTCTCGCCTCGGATGAACATCGCCCCGAGAACCCAGATGGCCAGGGTGATACCGGCGAAGGCCAAGCCGATGGAGATGTAGAGGAAGATCGGCTGGCCGAGGAAGGCAAGGGCTCCCGGCTCGGTCTCGAATATCGGTTCAAGCTGGATGGCGCTACTGGT
The DNA here is from genome assembly GCA_020628065.1 of Acidimicrobiales bacterium. Taxonomy (GTDB): domain Bacteria; phylum Actinomycetota; class Acidimicrobiia; order Acidimicrobiales; family SZUA-35; genus JAHELU01. The sequence goes on along the minus strand of JAHDFR010000002.1, from coordinate 125,169 downwards.
GACGAGCCCTGCCGGGTAGGAGAACGAGGTCTGTCGGCCATCGACGGCCAGCTTGACGTTGAAGCGCTCTTCGGTTTCCACCGAGGTCTGTAGAGAAACCAGAAGCCGGTGAGCCGCCAACTCGACTGCGGAGGCACCCGCTGCCGGAAGTTGCTCCGACGAGTCCACCATCCCGAAGGACCCAGCAGTATTGGTAGCCAGCAGTTCCAGTTTGGGCGCGGCACCAGTGGACAGCGCCACCATCTTGGATCCCGACTGAAGTAGAGATGCGCCAGCCGATTGGGCGTCCGCCTCGGAGGCGGTGTCCGGCCCATCGGCCAGTACGACCACGCTGCGGACCACATCAGCCGAACCGCCGGTTGCCGACTCGTTCAAGACCTTGCCGGCCAAGGCGACACCGTCGAGTATCGAGGCACCTCGCTGGGCGGCCAACTGAGCGACGGCTTGACGAACGCGGGCGGCGTTGGCCGTGAGCGGCACCTCGATATCGGCCGAGGTGCCGGCGCTGACCAGAGCAACTCGTGAGCCGTCGGGCAGGTCGCCCATCGCCTCAGTGATGATGGCGGACATGGCGGCCTCGAAGCCGCTAGAAACCGTTCGGTTGTCTGCGTCAACGACAAACACCACTTCGGCAGGCCAACCGGCCGCAGCGGAGTCTTCGACACGGGCAACCTTGACGTCACCAGCCGAGCTCTCGGTAGTGACGGCGGATGCCGCAGTGTCGGCGGCAACACCGAACACGGCTACAACCGGTTGCTCTCCGCTAGCGTCCACCGATGAGACGGCCAGTATCTCCGAGGTCGGCGCCTCACTGCCTGACTCCGAGCTGCCTGACTCCGAACCGCCCGAATCTGAGCCATCCGAGTCTTGGGCCGAAGCCGGAAGACTTGAGATGACCATCAGTGCGAACAAGCTCGATATCAGTACAACGAATATTCGTCGAGTAGTGAATGCCATGAGTCGGTGGTCGGTTGCAGTGCCGGCTGACGAAGGTGTCAACGCTCTCATCCCCGTCTCCTGCCCTTGGAACCGGACTCGCCTCCGCCGGTCTGAGGAGCGAACATTTCCGGGCTGAGCCGGATTCCGTTGTCAGAGAGCTTCTCGGCGAACTTGGGTCGGACACCGGTTGGTTTCAGCTGACCGAGGAAGCGTCCCTTGTCGTCAACTCCGGCGCTGAAGTCGAACAGGAACACGTCCTGAAGGGTGATGATGTCACCCTCCATACCGGCAACTTCGGTGATGTGGGTGATGCGACGGGTGCCGTCCCGCAAGCGCTGCAGCTGGACAATGCAGTCCACGGCGGAAGAGATCTGCTCACGGATGGCTCGAACCGGCAGGTCGTAGCCGGCCATCAGAACCAGCGTCTCGAGGCGGGACAACGAGTCTCGGGGGTTATTGGCGTGGAGCGTCGTCAACGAGCCGTCGTGGCCCGTGTTCATGGCCTGAAGCATGTCCAGAGCCTCGCCGGAACGACACTCACCGACCACGATGCGGTCAGGTCGCATACGAAGTGTGTTCTTGACCAGATCGCGAATAGTGATCTCGCCCTTGCCTTCAATATTGGCCGGCCGGGTTTCAAGAGAGAGCACGTGATCCTGGTTCAGCTGAAGCTCCTTCGCATCCTCGACGGTGATGATCCGCTCTCCGTCGGGGATGAACGATGACAAGACGTTCAGTGTCGTCGTCTTACCGGTGCCGGTACCGCCGGAGACGATGACGTTGAGCTTGCCGACAATACAGGCCTGCAGGAACCGGGCGGCATGGACGCTCAGCGTGCCAAAGCGGATGAGATCGTCAATATGGAGCGGGTCGGCGGCGAACTTTCGAATCGTAAGGAATGGTCCACCGATGGCCAGCGGTGAAATCACTGCGTTGACACGCGAACCGTCGGGCAGACGAGCGTCACACAGCGGCGAGGACTCATCGATTCGTCGACCGACCTGGGCCACGATTTTGTCGATGATCCGACGCAGGTGCAGATCATCGGCGAACGTAACGTCGGCCAAGGTCAGCTTGCCGGACTTCTCGACGAAGATCTGGTCCGGACCGTTGCACATGACCTCGGAGACGTCATCGTCTCGCAGAAGCTTGTCGATTGGGCCGTATCCGAGGATGTCGTCGGAGACGTCCTGAATGACCTGCGTCTTTTCCGCCGCCGAGATAGGTGTCCTCTCCTGGGCCAGGGCGGCCTGAAGAGCCTCGGTGACCTTGCGGCGCAAGTCATCCTCCGACAGTGTCTTGTCGTAGAGAATCGGCCCGAGCTCTTCAATCAGGGAGCCGTGAATCCGGTGTCTGAGCTCGTCCAGATCGCGGTTTCTGCTGGAGGTTTGGCCCCGGCCGGATCCTCCCGGCGCAGGTGCTCCCTCGTTAAGTCGTGAGTAAAGGGACATAGTCTTCGGCTCCTGGTATTCCCAGTGGGGGAACGTGGTTTACGGCGTGGTCAAAGGGGGTAGGTGGCTGGTCCCGTGGACCCTTAGCCAAAGAACTTCCGGCGACCCTGTTGCTGATTGGCAGCACCGGGGGCTTTGTTGTCGATGAAACGGGTCGCCAGCTGCTCAAACGCTCGAGCAACGCTGGAACGGGGCGCCGAAAGCACAACCGGTGAGCCACGATTGACCGAGATGGGCACCACGACATCGGACGGCACATGAGCCACCGTGTCGACACCCAATGACCTCTCGACCTCGCTTACATCAAGCTTCACCTTCGAATCTGCTCGGTTCAGGAGCAAGTGAAGTCGTTCCTTGGGGACGTTGAGCAGCGACAGCGTGCTGAGGCCGATCTTGACGTTCTTGATATTGGGAATATCAAGACCTGCGACCAGGATGATGTCGTCGCTGGATTCGATGGTGTTCAGCACCACATCATTGAAGATGGCCGGCAGGTCGATAATGACGTACGCCGAGGTGCGGCGTAGGACTTCGATGAGCTGCGCCATCTGCTCGCCGGAGACCTGGTCGGCGAAGGTCGGCTCGGTCGGCGCCGGTAGAACCATAAGGCCGCTGTCGGCATGCTCGGTCATCAAGTCTCGCAGCATCTCCCGATCAAGGACATCGAGCTGGGAAATGGCGTCGGCCACGCTGGAGTCGGCGAACAGCTTCAGCATTACCGCTACATCGCCGAACTGCAGGTGACCGTCAACCAGGACAACCGGCTCATCAGTCCGCTTGGCCAGTGCGACCGCCAGATTGGTGGCGGTGACCGACTTGCCCGAACCACCTTTAGTGGAGAAGACGCTGATGACCCGCCCCATCATGTCCGGATCGCCGGACAGCGGGTCCGAGCCGCCAGATGAGGTCGATGGAGTCTCGGGTGGAATACCTTCGATTATCCGTTCAATGGTGTCCAGAAGCTGATCCTGGTCAATTGGGGCCGACACGACGTCCTTGACACCCACCCGCAGTGCCTTGTGCAGCAGCTGCGTGGTCAGTTCGGGAGTGACGAGAATGGACTCGGACCGGGGATAGCTTTGGGCCCACCCTTCAATCCGGTCGAGCGACTCGGGGTTGGAGCATGACGGGCCAAGGAGCACGACAAACGAACCGTTGGCCAGCCTCAGCTCGGCATCGGTCAGATACTCGACCGCTGATGCTCCCTGGGGAATCAGGCCGGTCAAGTAGTCGCGTACAGCGCTGTCGGTGTCAACCACCAACACTTCCGTACCGACAGCAGCAGACTCAATCGATTCCGGAGCCTCGATCTCGTCAGGCTCAGCCGTTGCCAGGCCGGAGTCGAAATCGTCGAAGTTATTGAAGTCGTACTCACTCACTGGGGGTCTCCTCCGTCGTGGTGGTGGTCGGAGCGGTGGTGGTCGTTGTCGTCGGGGCGGTGGTGGTCGTGGTGGTCGGCAAGTCGCCCTCGCCCGACTCGTCAGCCGATGACCCACCGGCAGGCGAGCCGATGCGGTCAGCTGCGTCTTCGAACGCCAGGCTGGCAGCGTTCGAGTCGGAGCTCTCGGCATCCTCATACGGCGTCAGTCGGCCATCGACTTCGCCCGGCAGCACCTGACGTGTCGGATCCTGGGGCTGGATGGCTCGGGGGATGTAGTCGTCGGGGACCAGGGAGAGGTACAGGTTGTCGCGACCCACATTCAGAATCACCTGAGCGGCCTCCGGCGGGACGGCCAAGGTGATGATTCCCTGGGCCTGTTGAAGTTGCTCGCCCTCATTGGAAGCCGCAGTTTCACCCAGATCCGGAGTCAACTGACCACCGACGGCCAAGACTTCAGCCTTCTGGTAGACCATTCGGGTGTCGACCGGATACACGTCGGTGATGATCGGCCGGGTGGTGTCGTTCTTTTCGAGTTCTTCGGTCAGTTCGGCGGTAGCTGTCTCGGTGATCGGGACCTCAGGCTCGTTCTCGTAGAACGGCGTGGGCCATGCCCGCTCGCTCATGATGTTCACGAAGTCACCAGGCTCAATCAGATAGGCCGCTCCCCGTACCTGATCAACGCTTACGGTCACCGTCACCAAACCCCGCTCGGCCAGGCGATCGGTGATTCCCGTCTTGGCCACGCTGGGCGAGACGAAACTGCCGGAAACCAACGTCATGTTGGCCGGTAGGTCGGCAATGGCAACCAGACCGGCCAGCTCGGCATTGGGGTCAACCACCGCAGTCGCCGGCCGCAACCGCTGCGCTACCGTTTCAGTACCGATCAGGTTCTGTTCGATGGCCAGTTCAGCCGGTGTGCCTTTGGGGATTGGCGCCTTGGCCACCCAGACCTCCACCGGCGTTCCGGCCTCACCGACTTCGGTCTCAGCGTTTCGCACATAACTGAGCAGGCCCAGCGCGGCGAAGGCACCAAGGGCCACCGCAATTATCAGGATCACCGTCCGTCGTGACGTCACGACACTCTCCTCGTTCCAGAACCAGCTGGTCGCCGGCATTCGTACTTGAGGTGCTAGTCGGCCGAAATCGGACGTCAAGTTAGGATTTCGGAGAAGTTAGCGGCCAGTGGCCCAACAAAATCGGACAGCGTCGGACCGGCGGCGGCAACGACAAAGGGTCGATCCCATCGGATCGACCCTTACATCGGAACTATGAGTGAGCGGGCCTAACCCACTCCTTGTCTCCTACTCAGTGGGCTCGGGCTCGGCCGCGACAGCGGCCTCCTCGCCAGCGGCCTCGGCCGGAGCCTCAGCGCTGGGGGCCTCGGCCGCAGCCTCACCGTCGCCAGGCGACTCCAGTTCGGCGTAGTATTCGGCCCAGGCAGCCTCGACGGCAGGATCGACCTCGCTCGGGCCGATGTAGTTGCCCTGATCGTCGAAGGCATGCTCGCCGAAGTGCTCCTGGTACTCCTGGGCGACGACGCCACCTTCAGCAGCCTGTTTGATCGACAGGCTGATGCGTCGACGCTGAAGATCGATGTCGATGATCTTGACCCACAGTTCCTCACCCGGGGTGACTACCTGCTCGGGCAAGTCGATGTGGTGAGCCGACATCTCCGAGATGTGGACAAGCCCTTCGATACCGTCGCCGACCTGAACAAACGAACCGAACGGCACGAGCTTGGTGACCCGGCCGTACACCAGCTCGCCGACTCGGTGACCGGAGGCGAACTCCTGCCACGGGTCCTGCTGGGTCGCCTTGAGCGACAGGCTGATCCGTTCACGATCCATGTCGACTTCGAGAACCTGGACGGTGACCTCGTCGCCGACGGCCACGACCGATCCCGGGTGGTCAACGTGCTTCCACGACAGCTCGGAGACGTGGATAAGACCATCCATGCCGCCCAGGTCGACGAAAGCACCGAAGTTGACGACGGACGAAACCACGCCGCTGCGAACCTCGCCGGGGCTGAGGTTGGTGAGGAAGTCCTCGCGCTGTTCCTTCTGGGTCTCTTCCAGATAGGCGCGCCGTGAAAGAACGACGTTGTTGCGGTTCTTGTCCAGCTCGATGATCTTGGCTTCGATGCTGCGACCGATGTAGGGCTGGAGATCCCGCACTCGGCGAAGCTCGACGAGCGATGCCGGCAGGAAGCCCCGAAGGCCGATGTCGACGATCAGGCCGCCCTTGACGACCTCGATGACCGGACCCGAAACCATGCCGTCGCGTTCTTTGATCTCTTCGATTGAGCCCCACGCCCGCTCGTACTGGGCACGCTTCTTCGACAGCAGGAGACGGCCGTCCTTGTCCTCCTTTTGGAGAACCAGCGCTTCGACATCATCACCGATTGAGACCAGCTCACCGGGATCAACGTCGTTACGGATGGAGAGTTCCCGGGCGGGAATCACACCTTCGGACTTGTAGCCGATGTCGACCAGGACCTCGTCCTTATCGACTCGGACAACGGTTCCATTGACCATCTGACCGTCGTCGACGATCACCATCGACGCCGCATAGGCGTCGTCCAACGAGCCTTCGAGGTCGTTGGCCGTGATCTGACGCGGCACGTATTCTTCGGTTAGTTGCGCCAGCTCATCGGCTGAGTTGTCTTCGAGGGCTTCGCTCATTAGTTCTTCGGTTGGGATGTCGGTAGTCGACACGATCGGGGACACTTTCATATCATTGTCGGCACTTTCGAACATCGGCTCCGGTAGCCGTTGAACGCACATCCACCCGCATGCCATGACACCGGACTACGAGTGGGCGCACCAACAAGGGCGGGACTTTCCCGACCGCTAGCCAGGCTATCAGGAGATTTGCGCCCCAAGTCCGAAACTGCTACTGATTCTGTGCCGTTTTGGGCTGTCAGTCCTTGCAGTCGGCCCAAGTGGTTCCGACCGCCACGTTCACGGCCAGCGGAACTCTGAGTTCAAACGCCGTTTCCATTTCGGACACGACCATCGCTTCAACTTGCTCGACGTCACCCTCGGGAACATCCAAGATGACCTCATCGTGCACTTGAAGCACGACTTTGGCCGGATGCCCAGCGTCGCGAAGCGATTGATCCAAACGAACGAGAGCGACTTTGAAAATGTCAGCGGCCAAACCCTGAATACCGGCATTCATCGCTTGGCGCTCACCGGCCTGACGGACGTTCCGGTTGTCGCTCATCAATTCGGGGATCGCCCGCCTGCGACCAAAGAGCGTCTCGGTGTATCCCCGGTTACGGGCCTCGGTAACGGTGTCCTCCATGTACTGCTTGACCGCCGGAAACCCCTCGAAGTAAGCCGTCAGAATCGTCTGGGCCTCACTGGTGGGAATGCCGAGGCGTTGACCCAATCCGTAGGCCTCCATGCCGTAGGCCAGACCGTAAGAGACCATCTTCGCCTTGCTCCGCTGCTCGAACGTGACATCTTCCGGCTCGACGTCGAAGACCCGGGCGGCGGTGATGGAATGAATGTCGGCATCGGTTCGGAAAGCTTCAACCAAACCCGGGTCATCGGCCAGGTGAGCGATGCACCGCAGCTCGATCTGGTTGTAGTCGGCGACTATCAATCGGCAACCTGCCGATGCCACAAAAGCCTGGCGAAAGGTCCGTCCGAGCTCGGTACGCACCGGGATGTTGTGGAGATTCGGGTTCTCGCTCGACAACCTTCCCGTGCGAGCCACCGTCTGGTTGAACGTGGCGTGGATTCTCCCGTCTTCGCCTACGGCATCAACCAACGGCTGACCGTAGGTTGAACGAAGCTTCTCTACCTCCCGGTACCGAAGCAACTCATCGACGATCGGATGTTCACCGCTTAACTTCTCAAGTGTCGCCTGATCGGTGGAGTAGCCGGTCTTTGTCTTCTTCTGGGGAGTCAGCTCGAGTTTCTCAAACAAAATTTCCCGAAGCTTCTTCGTCGAGTTGACGTTGAACTCCTCGCCGGCCGACTCCTGGATGGCTTCAGCCAGACTCCCGGCCTCATCGGTCATGGACTGATTAAGCTCGCTCAAGCGGGCGACATCGGCGGCAATACCTTCATGCTCCATCCGGGCCAGGACGGCCACCAACGGCACCTCGACCCCGCTATTGAGCTCAGCCAGTCCGTCCTCGGCGATCTGTGCCTCCAGGGATCGCATGGCCAGAGCCACAGCGGCCACCTCGGACGCTGCCACTTGAGCCGGGGTCACACTGGCATCTCCAAAGTCCAGCTGTCCCTCCGGGGCGGCCGTGCCCTCCGGCAGCGAATAGTCGGTGTACGCCTCCAAGACCGCTGGGAGTGGGTAGGCGTTGCCGGCCGGATCGAGCAAGTAGGCGGCAAGCGAATTGTCGAAGATCAGGTTGATGTCGTCAAAACCGTGATCCATAAGGGCCCTTAAGAGCTGTTTGCCATCGTGGGTCACGATGCCGGGGCCATCTGCTCCCAAGAGTTTGGCCAGCGAATCGGTCAGCGATGGATCAACCAGATCGGCGGCGCTGATCCACAGTGCCTCCCCGGAAGATTGACCCTCATCAATCGACGGTGCAATCGAGATCATGGCCAGGCCCGACAGTGAACCACCGTCCTCGTCGAACGCCCCCACTACTGCAACCGGCTCAGGCCCTGCAGACATGGCATCGAGGCGACCACCGGCATCGGGACCAATGGCAGCCACCGGAGTTGTCGAGATGACCGTTCTCTCGACCGCTGAACCCGAGGGCTGATCACCAAAGGCCTCTTCGAAGCGGGCGTACAGCGTCCGGAACTCCAAGAAGTCAAACAACTTGCGTACGGTCTCACCGTCATAAGCCTTGCGGGTCAGCAAGCCGTCGATCTCAACATCAAGTTCGAGATCACGCAGCAGCTCCATGACAACAACGTTGATCCGAACCTGGTCTTCGGCCGCCGCCAGATTCTCCCGCAGCTTGGGTGTTTGCTCGTCGAGGTGCTGATAGATGCCCTCAATGCCGCCGTACTTGTTGAGCAGCTTGGCCGCCGTCTTCTCCCCCACCCCCGGCACCCCTGGGAGATTGTCCGATGTATCGCCTCGCAGAGCGGCGTACTGAACGTACATGGTCGGCTCAACACCGGTTCGTTCCAGAATGCCCGCCTCGTCATACAGGGCGTAGTCGCTCACACCGCGTTTGTTGTACACAACGCGAACATACGGATCGGCAACAAGCTGGTAGCTGTCCCGATCACCGGTGACCAGGAGAACATCGACCTTCTCGGCCGCCGCTCTGGTGGCCAGCGTGGCCAAAATGTCATCGGCTTCAAAACCCACCAGCTCCAGCTGAGGGATGTTGAGCGCATCGAGAACCTCGCGGACCAAGCCCATTTGCTGGCGCAGAATGTCGGGCGCCGCCGACCTGTTGGCCTTGTACGTTTCGACCTGCTCATGTCGAAACGTCGGCTCCGGGCGATCAAAAGCGACGGCGATCCCGTCGGGCTGGTGGTCACGGACCAAGTTGATCAGCATCGAGGTGAACCCGAATACCGCATTGGTCACCTGCCCGCTGGCGGTGGCCAGGTCTTGTGGAAGGGCGTGAAAGGCCCGGTAGGTGAGCGAGTTCCCGTCGATGAGCATTAGGGTCGACATCACTATCGATCCTATGGCGGGCCGTCGGGTTTAGGGGGCCATGTCGGCTTGCAGCCGCCCACCCGGCTGAGGAAGACCTACGGGGTCAGCTCGCCGCTGATCACCTGCTCGGCTACATCCTTCATTTGCAAACGCTTGCTCATCGCCGTGGTTTGGAGGAACCTAAAGGCGTCCTGTTCCGCCATGGAATAGGCGTCCATCAACTGCCCTTTGGCCCGGTCGACCAGCTTGCGGGTCTCCAACTGATCGTTTAGCGACTCGGTTTGTTCAGAGAGGGCGGCCAGCTCACGGAATCGAGCGACAGCCAGTTCAATGGCCGGGACCAGCTCGCTTTCCTTGAAGGGCTTGATCAAGTAGGCCATGGCGCCTGCCTGGGTCGCTTGCTCAACCAGATCGCGCTGGGAGAACGCAGTGAGAATAACCACCGCGGCGAGGCGGTCGGCCACGATGTCCGAGGCCGCCGCCAGGCCGTCGAGCCTTGGCATTTTGATGTCGAGAATAGCGACGTCGGGACGTAGCTCTCGCACCATCTCCACGGCCTCGACTCCATCGCCGGCTTCGCCGACCACGTCATAGCCGACCTCGTTCAGCGACTCACGCAAGTCAAGCCGGATAAGCGGCTCGTCTTCAGCGATGACAACTGTTTTGGCACTCACGTCTGCCGCTCCTGCAACTGGTCCAACAATTGGTCCTGCCTGGCCTCAAGGTCGTCAATCTTGCCCTTGATGGCGTCCCGGTCCCGCTGCAGTGCGGCGGCCGCCCGAGATGCGTCTCGGTGCTCGGCGGAGGCCAACGGTGTCTCGGACACCAACGACCTCAGACGCGAGTCCTCCGCTTCGTCCGTGACCTGCAACAACTGTTCGTCGAGAACAAGTAGCTCTTGTCGCAATCGACCGGCCTCATCCGTGATTGCCTTCAAACGCTTTTCCACCGAGCGGCGAAACAAAACCTCTCCAACCTGACTTTTGGTGCCCGGGGTGGGAGTCGAACCCACACGTCCTTTCGGACAGCGGATTTTGAATCCGCCGCGTCTGCCATTCCGCCACCCGGGCTAGGTGTACGAGCATACATTGGCCGAGGCCGCGAGCAGTCGACCATTTTCAACCAGCGGGATTCAACCGGCGACCAACATCAACCACCCAGACGGCGTCGACGCGCCTGAACGTGTTGGGCGTACGAGATAGCCGACGGTTGTGTTGAGATAGTTGAAACGTTCTCAACTGCATCCAGGTCTGATCTTTCGATGAGTTCGGTGATGATTGCATTCACATACCCGGGCCAGGGCTCCCAGAAGCAGGGCATGGGAACGCCATGGCTGGAACACCCGTCTTGGGAGCTTGTTGGCGAGGCGTCGGAAATCGCCGGTCGAGACCTGGAACACCTCCTTTTGGAAGCCGATACCGCCGCGCTGACCGAAACCCGAAATTCACAGCTGGCAACCTATGTTCTCAGCATGGTCGCCCTCGATGCGGTGGAACGGACGGGCGTCGAACCGGCTTTCCACGCCGGACACAGTTTGGGCGAGTACTCCGCTCTCACCGCTGCAGGAGTGCTGAGTTTTGCCGGTGGGGTTCAGCTCGTCACCGAGCGCGGTGACGCCATGCAGGCGGCAGCCGACAGCACCGAAGGCACGATGGCCGCGGTCCTCGGTCTAGATGATGAACAGGTCGATCTTGCCTGCCGCCGAGCCGACGGTGAGGTCTGGGTGGCCAACTACAACTCAGCCGGTCAAGTCGTCATCGCCGGCGACGAAGACGGCTTAGCCAAAGCCGGAGAGTTGGCCAAGGAACTCGGGGCCAAACGGGTTATGCCCATCAAGGTCGGTGGAGCCTTCCATACACCGTTCATGTCACCGGCGCGCGAGAGGTTGCGAAAAGCCATCGCCGAAACCGAATTTCGGGACGCCCACCGACCGGTCTTTGCCAATGTGGATGCCGCTCCCCACGAACACTCGGCTGACTGGCCCGGACTCCTGGGAGCTCAGCTCACCAGTCCGGTCCGTTGGCGCCAAACCCTTCACGCGCTCGACGAGGCCGGCACCACCGTCTTTTTGGAGATAGGACCCGGCACCACCCTCACCGGTCTGGTGAAGAGAACACTCAAAGGCTCGAACAGCTTAAGTGTGGCGTCACCGGCGGACGTCGACTCTTTGCTGGAAAACCTCTCGAGCGCCCGCCAATCAAGTGCCGTGGCCGAGGGCGAGAGCCTGTACGCCGTGGAGCGTCTCATCGTCAGCCCCGCCAACGGGGTGTTCGAGCCCAGCACGACGGTCGCCCAAGGCGTGGAGATTCAGCGAGGGGATGCCGTGGGCACGGTCGGAGCGACCGAAGTACTTTCAGCATTCGCCGGCACCGTTGAGGGCCTGCTGGCCATGGCCGGGGAGCGGGTCACCACATCCCAACCGCTGGCCTGGCTACGGGCATCATCAGTCGGCAACCCGTAGAACACCTAGAGACAGACCTACCAGAGTCCCAAGATGAGCAGGAAGCGTTATGAGTAGCGAACAGACAACTGACTCGTCGGGCCCCTCGGGTGCCGGCGTGGGGCCGTGGGGCCTCAAGCTGGCCGGCGTTGGCGCCGCCCTTCCTCCCAAGGTTCTGACCAATGACGACCTGACCGCGTGGATGGACACATCAGACGAGTGGATTCGAGAGCGCACAGGTATCGGCGAACGGCGACTCGGAGGGACAACATCCGGATTGGCCACCGAAGCGGCGCGGGCTGCGCTGGAAGCAGCCGGTACAGCCCCGACCGACATCGAACAGGTGATTCTGGCGACCACCAGCCCGGACTACATGTTGCCCGGCACCGCACCGGCGGTAGCCCGCGAGCTCGGCATCGATTGCGGAGCGTTCGATCTCCAGGCCGCTTGCTCGGGGTGGGTGTACGGTCTGGTCGTTGCCAATGGCCTGATTGCACAGGGCATGAAGAAAATTCTGGTCATCGGCGCCGAAACGCTGGATCGTATGACCGACTACCACGACCGCGGGACCGGCATTTTGTTCGGAAACGGCGCGGGAGCGGTAGTGGTCGAGCGGGACGAATCCAGCCAGGGTCAGCTTCTGTCATGGGATCTCGGGTCCAACGGGCAGCACGTCCACATCCTCTACTCCGAACATGACGGCAAGATCCAAATGGACGGACGAGAGGTGTTCCGCCAGGCCGTCACCGTAATTCAGCGCTCGGCCAACGCCGCCATGGAACGAGCGGGACTCACCGTGGACGACATTGACCTGATCGTTCCGCATCAAGCCAACATTCGTATTGTGGAGGCTGCCTGGAAACGGCTGGGCTTCTCCATGGACAAAACCGAGATGGTTCTTGAACACACCGGCAACACGTCTGCGGCATCAATTCCCTTGGCTCTGGACAACGCCATCAACAACGGCCGGATACAACCCGGTTCAACCGTGTTGTTTGTAGGATTCGGGGCCGGTATGACATGGGCCAGCGCCATCGTTCGGTGGTCGTAGCCCCACCAGGCCCGAAGGGCCGCTCGCCTCAAACACGCCCCTGGTGGCAATCGTTACGGAGAACGGATGACAAACACAGCAAACGCTGACGCCGCAGAGCAATCCGGCGAGCGCCGAGTCGCATTTGTAACCGGCGGGAGTCGCGGCATCGGTTTGGCCACGGCCCACCGACTTGCGGCCCAAGGAAATCGGGTGGCCATAGGCTCACGATCCAAGCCGGAAGAGCTCGACGACACCATGTTCTGGGTTGAGTGTGATGTGACGGACAGTGATTCAGTCGATCAGGCTTTCTCTGCCATTGAGAACGAGTTGGGCACCGTCCAGGTGCTGGTGTCCAACGCCGGCATTACCGCCGACACCCTGATGTTGAGGATGAGCGAAGACGACTTCACATCCGTCCTAAATGCCAACCTCGCTGGGGCCTTTCGGGTGGCGAAGCGAGCCGTCCGTCCGATGATGAAGACCCGTTGGGGGCGTATCGTCTTTATCTCCTCGGTAGTGGGAGCGTTGGGTCAGACGGGCCAGGCGAATTACGCCGCCTCCAAAGCCGGACTGGTTGGACTGGGACGATCGATGGCCCGGGAGTTCGCCTCTCGAGGCATCACGGTCAACCTCGTCGCTCCAGGACCAATTGAGACCGATATGTTGGCCGCAGCGGGCGAGTCGGCAATAGACGCCATGGTCAACGCCGTTCCCGTCGGCCGAATCGGCCAGCCCGATGACATCGCCGCCGCAGTCTCCTTTCTCGCCTCCGAGCAGGCCGGCTACATAACCGGTGTGACTCTTGGCGTGGATGGCGGGCTGGGCATGGGAGGTGGCGCTCAGTAGCCACCGGCACCGTTAGCGTGACCCATGACAAATTCTCAGGTGCTGGTGCCCGGTTGGCGGTCACTGGACCTGCGACCGTTACATTACAAGTTGCCCGGCGGGGAGCCGGGTAAAACCCTTTCAGGGAGGAACATTCCGTGAGTGATGACGCAAAGTTCGAAGCATTTCAGAAGTGCGCCGTGGAGGTGCTCTCCGTCGATGCCGCCAAGGTGACCCGCGAGGCGCGGTTCGCCGAGGATCTCGACGCCGACAGCCTTGACCTGGTCGAGCTGGTCATGGCGCTCGAAGAAGAGTTCGGCGTTTCCGTCGACGAGGAAGAGCTCGAAGGCATCGAGACCGTGGGCGCCGCCTACGATCTCGTTGTCGGGAAACTTTAGATGGCAACGGCGGTTGCCGTCACCGGCCTCGGGGTAGTGGCGCCCTGCGGCGTCGGTGCCTCGGCGTTTTGGGACGGTCTTCTACGGGAACCGGAGCACGGCGACAGGAAGGTACCCGACTGGGACCCGGCGCCGTACTTTGCCAATCCCAAAGAGGCTCGACGGTCTGACCGCTTCACCCAGTTCGCACTGGCCGCAGCCGCTGAGGCTGTCGAACAGGCCGGGGAACTCACGCATGACCCAAGTCGGGTCGGCGTGTTCATCGGAACCGGCATAGGCGGAATCAGCACCAACGAAACCCAGATCGTGACTCGTCATGAGAAAGGGGATCGGCGAGTCTCGCCGTTCCTCATCCCCATGATGATGCCCAACGCCGCCGGTGCCGCGGTATCGATGCGCTACGGCATGCAGGGACCTTGCGAGACCATCGTGACCGCCTGCGCTGCCGGAACTCATTCCATCGGCGCCGCCCTCCACGCTATTCGGGCCGGTCGGGTTGACGCCGCTCTCGCCGGAGGGAGTGAGGCACCGTTCTGCCCGACGTCGATCGCCGGATTCAGCAATATGACCGCCCTGTCAAACACCGGCGAGTCGAGGCCTTTTGATCAGCGACGCAACGGATTTGTCATGTCCGAAGGGGCTGCTGTTTTGGTTTTGGAGGACGCCGACAAGGCACGAGCTCGAGGAGCAGAGATTCTCGCCCTTCTCGTTGGTGCTGCCAGCACGGCCGACGCCCACCACATCACCGCGCCCTCCCCCGGCGGTTCAGGGGCCATACGGTGCATGGAAATGGCCATGGCCGACGCCGGCATATCTCCGTCGGATGTGGTCCATATCAACGCCCACGGTACTTCGACCCCGCTGAACGATGCCGCCGAGGCCGAGGCACTGGCCAAGGTGTTCGGAACCAGTGGTGGCCCGGCGGTGACATCGACCAAGGGTGTGACCGGACATGCGCTGGGAGCGGCGGGGGCGTTGGAGGCTGCCGCAGCCATTCAGTCAATGCGCAACGGGTTGATTCCCCCGACATTCGGGCTTGGAGAGCCGGATCCTGATCTTCCACAGATTGACCTGGTAACCGAGGCTCGACCGTGGACGCCGGGCCCGACACTGTCGAACAGCTTCGGATTCGGTGGACACAACGGCACGATCGTGCTGACCCCAGCGAGCTAGGGAACACCGGTCAGAACGAGTCCAACGAGACGCTGGGTCTGCCGCGCCGGCTACTGGTCGGCGATGACAAACGTAAGATCGGCCTGGCAGGCCGTCTCACCATCGACCGAAGCCACTCCCTTGCCTTTGCCGGCGCGCCCGCCGAGGCGAGTGAGTTCGACTCGGAGCTCAAGTTCGTCGCCCGGTACTACTTGACGACGAAACTTGGCGTTGTTGACACCGGCCAACAGCGGTATCTTGCCGGCGAATCTGGGTTCGGTCAGAACACCGACTGCTCCGACCTGAGCCAGAGCCTCGATCATGATGACGCCGGGCAGCGTGGG
This sequence comes from Acidimicrobiales bacterium, assembly GCA_020628065.1. Taxonomy (GTDB): domain Bacteria; phylum Actinomycetota; class Acidimicrobiia; order Acidimicrobiales; family SZUA-35; genus JAHELU01. The sequence continues at coordinate 109,608 of JAHDFR010000002.1, read as the reverse complement.
GCGACCAGGAAAATGACCGGGGAAGAACCATTCGTCACCTGTCAACGTCCAGATCGCAACTGCACTCTCGCCCGGTATCAGCTCAACGAATTGATCGATGAACAAAAAGGGTGGGCGATGAGGAAGGATTGAGTCCGGCTTTGGCAGTTCTTCTCCGCTCATAGGCGGTCAGCCTACAGATTCATGCGCCGATCCGAGCCCGGACGCGAACGTGAGCACCACAAGGGTGCTCACGTTCAGGTTCGAACTTCGAGGCCGGCCGAAAGGCCCGCCACAGAAATCGAGGTTAGTTAGACGGATGCCTTGCCGGCAGCCTTGAGCTTGGTCAACGCGCTCACCTTTGCCGCCTTGGAGGCGGGAATGGCGATTTTCTCACCGGTCTGTGGATTATGACCGGTGCGAGCTTTACGCTCCACCTGCTCGAACTTGACCCAGCCCTGGATGGTGACATCGCCGCCACCGGACACGGTGTCGGCGACAACATCAAACATTCCTGAAATCGAAGCGTCGACATCTTTCTTGCTGACGCCGGTGCGATCGGCAACTGCGTCAACCAATTCAGACTTGTTCATGCGAACTCCTTGATCTTTACGAGACCTGCTTACCAAAGTGCGCCGAGGGTATGGCGCTCCTAATCACAATGCCACGCTGCTTGTCGATCCAGGTGGACCGAAACCGGCGTTGTTGCCGGGGTTTGCAGCGTGTCATCAAATGACAGGCCAGTGGTCAGACTAGCCAGATTAGGGGCCTCGTGGTCGGATAGTCCGCTATTTCTGGCGGTTCATGGGTGACGGTAGGGTGATCCAAATGACTGACAACGAACGGTTCCTACCCCTGGTGGGGACTCTCGGGTACATCTGGGACAGCAGCAGCGATCACGTACTGATGGTGCGACGTAACAAACGATCCGACGATGATCACCTCGGCAAGGTCAACGGACTCGGGGGCAAGGTCGAACGGAATGAGTCCATCACCGCCGGCATGAAGAGAGAGTTGAAAGAAGAGGCTGACATCGACGTGACCGACATGGCTCTTCGAGGCACGGTCACCTGGTCCAACTTCGGTCCCCGACGGGAAGACTGGCTGGGGTTCATGTTCCTGGTCACGGCATGGACCGGAGAACCGCCCTCCAGCAACGACGAAGGCGATCTTGAGTGGATTCCCCGCACCCGACTTCTAGCCGCCTGCGCCGGCCAAGCCGACGCCCTGGCCGCCCTTCCCATGTGGCCGGGGGATCACCTCTTTGTTCCTTTCATCTTTGACGAACGCCCAGAGCAATTTCACGGAACGATGCCCTACGACGGCGAACACCACACTGGTTGGACCGTGGAGTGGATCTGAACCTCAACCTCGAATTTCGTGTCAGTTGAGAAGCGTCGACGTGGATACCTGATCCATACGGAATATTCTGGGCCGTGCACAAGTTCCCTACTCGATGGTTGCAGTAATGGACAGACCCGACACAAGCTCGGCTACAGAAGCAGATTCAGCGGCCGAGGTCTCGGTTGATGCACCCAGCCCATCCAACGGACTTGATGCACAAGCCAAGTTTGAGCAGTACATCCGCCCGGAGATGGACATTCTCTACCGGACGGCATGGTCGCTCACTCGAAACGACGCCGACGCTCAGGATCTCGTCCAGGACACGCTGGTTAGAGCGTTCCGATCGCTCGACCGGTTCGACGGCCGTTATCCACGGGCATGGCTGATGACGATCATGCGCAACGCCAACATCAATCGCGTGCGCAAGAAGACGCCGGATCTGCTCAACGATCCGGACCTGACCTTCGAGCGATCAACTGACTTCGCCGACACCGACGACCCGGAAACCCTCGTGGTGGAACCGCAGCTGGATGCGGCCATCGAGGATGCGTTCGCTTTGCTCTCAAGCGACTTTCGTCAGGTTGTCGAGCTGGTGGACCTGAACGGTCTTGCCTATCAGGAAGCGGCCGAGGTGCTCGAGGTACCGGTTGGAACGGTGATGAGCCGCCTACATCGGGCCAGAGGACGCATCAGAGACCACCTGTCAACTGTTGGACTCGACTCGGAGGTGAGGTGACATGATGAAATTGCTACGACGCCTTCGAGGCGAAATGTCGTGCGGAGAGGTGCTCGAGGTTCTCCAAGCCCACCTCGACGGTGAGGTAGACGCTGAGACCGCCAGAAAGGTCGCCCAGCACCTCGACAAGTGTCAGCTTTGCGATCACGAGGCATCGGTCTACACCCGAATCAAGTCAGGACTGGCCAGCAAGCGTCGGGTTCTCGATCCCATGATCTTGGATCAGTTGGATCAGTTCGCCGACCGTTTGGTGGCCGACGGCGCTCCCCCGGCCGAATCCGACTGACTCGACCAAACCGGATAGACGTCGCAGGGTCGCCAGGCGACCGATATAGTTCTCCTTGTGCTAGCCACGCTTGACCTCCGACTTCTGGGCCCGGCCGCTTAATCGAGCGCGTCGGGATACAACCAAGTCTTAAGCTCAAGCCAAACCTCAGGCAGCCACCGACCTGCGTTAGCGTGGGTCCCGTTCAATGTTGGCACCATGCCACCCAGATGGCTTGTTCCGTTTCGCCGGACGTGGACCATTCGCGGCGACAAGCCCGCTCCTGTCGAGCGTCGCCGCTGTCTTATGGTTCCTCGTTCGTGTCTCATCTCTGTAAGCCAACAAACACCCCGATGATCACAAGGATCACACCATGAACTCCAGCCGAATGCCCATCGAGAAATACCAGCCCTACCCGCAAGTCGATCTTCCCAACCGGACCTGGCCGGCGCAGGTCGTAGCTGAGGCACCGCTCTGGTGCAGTGTTGATCTTCGCGACGGCAACCAGGCGCTCATCGAGCCGATGGACCCTGACCGTAAGCGACTCATGTTCGATCATCTCGTCGCCATCGGCTTCAAAGAGATCGAGGTCGGCTTTCCCGCCGCATCCGAGACCGACTTTGAGTTCGTCCGCAACATCATCGAGGACAACGCCATTCCTGATGACGTCACCATTCAAGTCCTCACCCAGGCCCGGGACGAGCTCATCGACCGGACCTATGAGTCCATTGCCGGCTCCAGGCAGGCGATCGTCCACCTCTACAACTCAACCTCCACCGTGCAGCGACGGGTTGTCTTCGGACTGGATGAGGCCGGCATCACCGAGATAGCAGTCAAAGGAGCCGAGCGGTGCCGTTTCAACGAGGCGTCCACCGGGGATACAAGGGTTCGCTACGAATACTCGCCGGAGAGTTTTACCGGCACCGAGCTCCCGTTCGCCAAGCACATCTGTGAGGCGGTTATGGACGTGTTCGAACCCACACCGCAGGACCCGCTCATCCTCAATCTGCCGGCTACCGTCGAGATGAGCACAGCCAACATTTATGGCGACATGATTGAGTGGTTCCACGGCAACATCAAGGATCGGGACTCGATCGTCTTGTCCCTCCATCCCCACAATGACCGTGGCACGGCCGTAGCCGCCGCCGAGTTCGGGGTCATGGCCGGGGCGGACCGGGTGGAGGGAACACTGTTCGGCAACGGTGAACGCACTGGGAACGTTGACGTCGTCACGTTGGCTCTGAACCTGTTCAGCCAAGGCGTGGACCCGAAGCTCGACCTGACCGATATCAATGAACTGCGGCGCATCGCCGAACACTGCAATCAATTGCCCGTCCATCCGCGGCATCCCTACGTCGGCGATCTGGTGTACACCGCATTCTCCGGCTCACACCAGGACGCCATCAAGAAGGGTTTTGAGGCCATGGCCCGCACCGGGCAAACGCTTTGGGAGGTGCCGTACCTGCCCATTGACCCCAGGGACGTCGGGCGTACCTACGAGGATGTCATCAGGGTCAACTCGCAAAGCGGTAAGGGCGGCGTCGCCTATCTACTCAAGACCGAGCAGGAGCTCGATCTGCCCCGACGTCTCCAGATCGAATTCACCCGGGTCATCCAACAGATCACCGATGCCACCGGCAAGGAGATCTCGGGCAACGAGATCTGGGAGCAGTTCCGCTCGCATTATCTGGCTGCGTCCAAGCCGTTCGAACTGGTTTCTTTCAGCTCGTCACAAAACCTGGCGGGCGCCGACCGGTCAAAAATGACGGCCAACATTCGCGTCGACGGCGAGGAAGTGTCCATAACGGGAGAAGGCGGAGGCACAGTCGAGTCGTTCGCCAACGCTATTGGTGCCAATCTTGGACTCGATGTACGGGTACTCGATTACCACGAGCATGCGGTCGGTGCCGGTGCCGATGCCAAAGCCGTTTGCTACATGGAATTGAAGATTGACGGCCGGGAGCTCTGGGGTGTTGGCATGCACGGCGACATCGTTACGGCCTCTCTACGAGCCATGATCTCCGGCGTCAACCGGGCCAAGTCCGGCACATAGGCCTTGCCAAGCAGCCGGGCCGTGCCCCTAAGCGGCATGGCCCGGCTGGTTCAGGTTGGGCAACAGGGTCTCGGGTTGGTTCGGTCTAGGACTCGAACAGGGTGTCTGGCCCGAAGAAGGCCTGCCAGGCAAACCAGAACTCGTTGCGGTGAACTACCGTGCCGAGCTGAGTTCCGGCCAACGGCCCTTCCGTCGCCAGGCCGACGATGCTCCACGTTGAGCCTGTTTGTTCGTCGGTAAACGTCCCCGGTTCACTCCCGGGCGTGAACGTCAACGTTTCGCCCTCAACAACCGGGTCGAGAGCCAAACCTGTGCCAATGGCTTCCGAAATGCCGATGACCTGCTGGTCGAGGGCATCAGCCGTCTCCCCGCCGGCGAAGATCACAACCGGGGTGTCGCCGATGGCGTCATTGATGACACCGCTTTCCTGGGCGGCGGCAAACGAGTAAGCCCGCGCTCCGTCTTGTGTGTCGACACCAATTACCCGAGCCAACGCCGGTAGACGTTCGTCGACGTCGCCATTGAACAGGAACGGGCGTTGTGACGACGAGTACCCGACATACGGGTTGACGCCGTAGCTCTGGCGCCCGAACGCGCTCTCAGCGGCGAGGGATCGACCCTCAGGAAAGTTCTCGGCAAACTGGCTGAACGACACGATAGAAGTCGGGAGAATAGCCAATTCGGTGCCCGCATACTGGCCGACAACCGCCTCGCCGGTTATCTGCTGCCACAGCGAAGTCGTTGACTCGTCCCACATCACCAAGTCGCTGTTCCGCAAAAGACCTGACACTCCGAACCGGAGCGTCTCTCCATCGACTCGCCGGTCAAACGCCAAAGCTGTGTTGCACAGCGGGCAGAAGGTGACCGCCACCGGTACGTCGCCAAAAGCATCGTTCACGATTTCGTGGCGGGTCAGGATCGACAACGGATAGAAGCGCGACTCGCCATCGACCGTGACCAGAGCTCCGGGCTCTCGAGGCCCAAGCCATTGGCTAGCCAGCGCCACCGTCTCAAACACCGGAGTGTCGATGGGAGGAATGCCGTCACGAGGATCTGATCCTCCCAAACCGGCGAGGAACTCCTCCCAGTCTTCGACCGTTCTGCGACCCCAATCGGTTGGCCAATCCAGGCCGCTCAGCGTCGACGGCAGATTCTCGGCTGCGCTCGGGTCTTCAATCACATCGACCCCGGCGTTGCCGCTGGATACTCCACCATCGGTGGAGAAGTCCACCCCGACATCGGGGAGGAAGGTGGTCGTCGGACCCGAGACCTCCACTCGGTCGCCTTCCGCCTCGGTCTCCTGCTCGGCCAGTTCATCTTCCTCAGCCACGGCAGAGGCCGTGGAATCGTTGGTGACTTCCCGGGCGTTTTCCTCGCCGCCGGCCGAACAGCCCGAGGCCAGCAGAGCTACTCCGACCAGACCGACGATGGCCGGCCGTGCGCCTGTCAAGCCCAGCCAAGAGCTACGTACCGGCCGATGATCATGCTCTGCTCGAAGAGCATGTAGGCGTCGACGAGAAAGGAAGGACGTTGGGACGCGAGATTCCATGGGCCTTCAACCCACGGAGACCCAATTCTGTTCCCGGACGACGAACTATCGCTAAAACAGGAAGGGATGACCTAGTGTCCGTCCAGCGCCGCTCGGAGGCTGGCGACGAATTCGATGGCGGGCTCTATCGACCCCGAGTCCAAGATCTTCCGGATAACGGCGGAACCGACAATGACACCATCGGCGACCTGAACGACCTCAGCCGCCTGCTCAGGGTTGGACACACCAACGCCAACAAGTACCGGCATGTCGGTCACCTCTTTGAGCCGCCGGGCCATTTCAGTGGCGCTGGCCGCCAGCTCCTGCCGTTCACCGGTGATTCCGACCAGACCAACCCCGTAGACAAAGCCGCGGGACTGTCCGATGATCGATGGCAAACGATCGTCCGGCGCGGTCGGGGCGGCCAACAACACGGTTTCGATGTCGGCGGCATCAGCCGCCCGACTCCAAGGCGCAAGTTCCTCAAGAGGCAAATCGGGAAGAATGGCGGCGCAAATACCCGCGTTGTTCAGGGCGTTGGCAAAGCGTCGGTGGCCCATGCGATAGCAGATGTTGTAGTACGTCATCGCCACCAGCGGAACCGGCAAGGCTGGTGCCTCCCCCAAACGGGCGAACGCCGATTCCGGGGTTATGCCATCCTCCAGCGCCAGCGTCGAAGACTCCTGGATTGTCGGCCCGTCCATGACGGGATCGCTGAACGGGATGCCGATCTCGATGGCATCAGCGCCGGCAGTGGCCAGACCCTCTACCAGAACGGTCCAATCGTCGGCCGGGTATCCGGCGGTGATGTACGGAACAAGTAGCTTCCGGCCCTCGTCGCGCCGGGCGCGTAGATGACTTTCAAGCCGTCCATGATGAGAGGGGCGTTGGGCCGTCACGTCGGCTTCGGTCTGTGTTGTCACGATCTCCCCTTCGTCAGCTGTGCTCGCCGTTGCCGCCGGCTCCATCGCCGAAATCAACGGTCTTCAAGGCTTCGGGATCGCCGTCGAGTATTCCCTGCACTTGGGCGACATCCTTATCTCCCCGGCCGGAAAGATTCATAAGCACTGTTTTCCCCGCCAGTTCGTCCTTGGATCGCACGATCCAAGCCAAAGCGTGAGCGCACTCGAGTGCCGGAATAATACCTTCGGTGCGGGCCAGCAGTTCAAAGGCTTCAAGCACTTCGGAGTCGGTCACGGCCTCGTATCTGGCCCGGCCGATGTCGGCCAAGTGGGCGTGCTCGGGGCCGACGCCGGGGTAGTCAAGACCGGCCGAAACCGACTGGGCTTCCTGAACCTGGCCGGCCTCGTCCTGCATCAGGAACGACATTGAACCGTGGACGACACCAGCCACTCCCCTGCCTACAGCGGCACCGCCGGCAGGCTCAACACCCACCAGTTCCGATCTGGTGTCAACGAAGCCGGAGAAAATACCGATGGCGTTCGACCCTCCACCAACCGACGCCACCACAACATCGGGAACGTCGCCCAGATAGCTCTGGCACTGCTCAAACGCTTCGGTGCCCAGAACACGATGGAACTCTCGAACCATGTACGGGTACGGGTGCGGGCCCATGACCGAACCCAGGCAGTAGTAGGTGTCTTCCACCGAGGCCACCCAATCTCGCAGGGCCTCATTAACCGCATCTTTAAGCGTCCGGCTACCGGATACCGCCGGTCGAACTTCGGCACCGAGCAAACGCATGCGGAATACATTCAAGGCCTGCCGTCGAACATCCACTTCACCCATGTAGACGACGCAGTCCTGACCAAAGAATGCGGCGGCGGTGGCAGTGGCCACGCCGTGCTGGCCCGCCCCGGTCTCAGCCACGATTCGGGTCTTCCCCATTCGCTTGGCCAGCAAGGTTTGACCTAACACGTTGTTGATCTTGTGAGATCCGGTGTGATTGAGGTCTTCGCGCTTCAACAGAAGCCTCAGTCCCAATTCGCTCGACAGGTTGCGACACTCGGTCAGCGCCGATGGACGCCCGGCATAGTTGCGGAGCAGCTCATCGAGCTCGTTGCGGAACGCCGGATCAGCCCACGCGTCTCTGAAGGCGCTCTCCAGTTCCTTGCACGCCGGCACCAGCGTCTCGGGGACGAACAGACCGCCGAACTTGCCGAAGCGACCCGTCTCCCCCGGATCACCCATAATCGACTGATCGTCGACGGCCGGTGTCGTATCAACCATCTCTATGACCTCATCTTTCGGGCCGTTCTTCGTCGGCCTGGTTCAGTATGGCGCCCTGGCCCACCCAGCGGCGCACGTTCGCTGGAGTGCCAGCCACCAGTCAACCTGTCGTGGCAACTGGCGGAACAGATTCGCGAGTGGTCACACGTCACGTGACCGACCAATACGCCTCAACGGGTCATCACTCACCGCTCATCGCCCTGGCCACTCAATTGGTCAGTGGCTTCTCGGACGGCGGCCATGAACCGGCGGACCTTTGCCGGGTCCTTCTTTCCCGGTTCCGATTCGACTCCGGTAGCGACATCCACGCCCCATGGCCCGGCTCGACGAATGGCGTCGGCGACGTTTTCCGGATTCAGCCCACCGGCCAAGATGTACGGCTGACCACGAACCGACTCCGGCAAAGCGGTCCAGTCAAAGGGAATACCGCTCCCGGGCTGCGGAGCGTCGATCAACAGGCGGTGGGGTCCGTAGCCACTGCGGTCGTGGAGCGCCGGATCGTCGTAGGAAAACGCTCGGATGACATGGGGGACCCGCTCGGAAACCCATCGGGTCGTTTCCGGTGTTTCGTCACCGTGAAGTTGTACCGCTTGGAGACCCAACTTGTTGGCCAGCTCCACGACGCGCTCCTTGCCGTCGTTACGGAACACGCCAACCGTCATGATTTCAGACGGGAGCCGTCTGACGATGTCATGAGCCGCTCCCATCGTCACCCTGCGAGGAGACGCAGTCAAAATCATGCCAACCGCGGTCGCCCCCAAGCCGGCGGCCAGCAGCGCATCTTCCGGATCGGTCAAACCGCAGATCTTGACAAACACGCCTAGACGCTACCGGCTTCGACGCGGAGCGTCTCGCTCAGAGTTTCGCCAAAGCGAAACTCCCAC
>JAHDFR010000002.1:97314-100529 GCA_020628065.1 Acidimicrobiales bacterium | reverse complement strand
CGCACCACCAACACACACCGGCTTCGACGCGGAGCGTCTCGCTCAGAGTTTCGCCAAAGCGAAACTCCCACAACCTGACACAAACCCCCATCACCGCACCACCAACACACACCGGCTTCGACGCGGAGCGTCTCGCTCAGAGTTTCGCCCCGCATCACCGCACGGCTCGCAGGCTTCGGACAGCCTCGGTCGGATCGTGGCTCTTCACCAGCGACTCACCAACCAGAACAGCGTCAAATCCTGTATCCATCAACCGGGGAAGATCTTCAGGACCAGTGATCCCCGACTCGGCAACCGAAATCACGTCGCCCGGAATCATCTCGCCAACCCGACAGGCCCGATCAGTATCGACCTCAAAGGTAACCAGGTCCCGCTGGTTGACGCCGATGAGATCAGCACCGACGGATAATGCCCTCTCGGCTTCGGCCTCATCGTGAGTCTCCACCAGCGCGTCCAAACCCACGTGACGAGCCAGAGCGGCGAAGTCAGCCAGCTCACTGTCGTCCAGCGCGGCCACGATCAGAAGGACGGCATCAGCACCCATGATGCGAGCATCGACAATGTCGTCCGCCGCCACGGTGAAGTCCTTGCGAAGCGCTGGAATATCAACCGCCTGGCGAGCCACCTGGAGATCGTCGGGCGAGCCGCCGAAGAACTCCCGGTCGGTCAACACCGAAAGGCACGTCGCTCCTCCTGCAGCGTATTGAGCAGCCCACTGCGAAGCGTCGATACCGGGATTGAGATCTCCCTTCGACGGCGAGCGGCGCTTTATCTCGCTGATGACTCCCATTCCGTCGACGCCAGCCAGCGAAGCGCGGAACCCTCTGGCAGCCGGAAGGTCGAGACTCTCCAACTCAACCAGACGCTGATCAAGCGACTTACCGCTATCGGCTGACCTGCGGTTCGCCTCACGCCGGTGAGACTCAAGGATTTTGTCGAGGTACATCAGGCAACTTTCCTGGTGTCAGCGGCACAGCAGGCCTTCACCGTTTCCTAACAACGTTGTTTTACTCTAGGTGACATGACCTCAATCGTGGTCGTCGAAGACGAGGCCGACATCGCCCAACTCCTGGCCCTGTACCTGGGCAACGAGGGGTGGACAGTACACCTGGCCGACGATGGCGAAACGGGCCTGGCGGCAATCCGGGCTCGCAATCCCGACTTCGTCGTGCTCGACATTGGACTCCCCGGCAATATGGACGGATTTGAAGTCTGTCGTGAGCTACGGCGAACCAGCGAAGTGCCCGTTCTGTTTCTAACCGCCAGAGACGATGAGATCGACCGGATTCTCGGTCTTGAAATCGGAGCTGACGACTACGTGACAAAGCCGTTCTCTCCTCGGGAAATCGTGGCCAGAGTCAAAGCGGTCCTGAGACGAGGCGCTCAGAAGTTCGAGGCCGGTCGGACCACCTTCGGAGTCGTCGACATCAACACCGACCGTCACGAAGTCACAGTGGACGGCGAGGTCGTGGACGTGGCCGCCCAGGAGTGGGCGTTGTTGGAATCGCTGGTCGCCAACCAGGGAACAGTACTCAGCAGGCAACAGCTTCTGGACCTGGCTTGGGGGGTCGACTGGATTGGCGACCCCCGTACGGTCGATGTCCACGTCCGTCAGCTCCGGCGAAAGTTGGGGGACGATTTGCCACTGGTCACGATCCGCGGTGCCGGCTATCGGTTGGGATGAGTTCACTTGGATTAGCCGCTCGGAGCGGCGCCGATGTGTGGAGGGTCTGTGCGTAAACGTCTGACCTTCATCCTGGCCACGGTCGCGCTGGCGTCAATCGTTCTCGTCGGAGCCGGAGTTCTCGTCATGTCGAGCATTGGGGCGCGAGACGAAGCGCGCTCAAGCATTGAGTCCCAGCTCCAAACCATTAGCCAGCTGTCGACCGGATCTCGTCGCGACACCGCTCAACTAACAGAAGCCATCCGGCTGAGCAGAAGCGCATTCTCCCTCACTTCGCTCTCGACTGTCGTAGTGGTTGATGGTGAGGTCATGCCGCTCTCCCGTAGGCGGTCGGCCAACCAGGAGCTGTTGACAGCGGTCGAAGGGTCGCTAAGCGACGATCAGCTCGACCTCTTCAACGCCAACCAGCCCATTCTCATTGATGACCGCAGAGCCATCGTCGGCATACAGCGGCTAGCTGTCCAACCCCGCGACGTTGAGCGCCTCGGCCTGGACATCAATCAAGACATTAGTTTCGCGGTTGTGGCTCGTCGCGATATCCGCCGGCTGCCACCCGGAGTGCTCGGTTGGTTCCTGGGGTCCAGTGCGCTCGTACTGGTTGGAGCGGTTATCGCCGGACGCGGCGTGGCCGGACGTTTCCTTCGGCCCATCGGCCAGATCGAAGCCACCACCGCCGCGCTCGCCCAGGGGCGCCTGGACACAAGAACACCGGTCAGTGGCAGCGGCGAATTGGCGCGACTAGCCCAGTCGGTCAACACCATGGCCGGTCAGCTTCAGTTGGCCAAGGATCGGGACAGACAGTTCCTGATGTCGGTCTCACACGACCTACGGACACCATTGACCGCTATTGCCGGCTACGCCGAAGCTCTAGTCGATGGCCCGCTGGGCGCAGGCGGGGTCGACGGTCGACAAGATGCCGTCCAGATCGGCCAAGTGATCGGGGAACATGCCGAACGGCTGGAACGAATGGTGACCGATCTGCTCGACCTGGCCCGGTTGGACTCAAATCGATTCACGCTCAATCTCACACCGGTCGATCTGACCGTGGTGGCCGGAAGAGCAGTAGCCGGAATGCACCCGCTGGCTGACCAAGCCGATCGACGGCTGAGATTGGCGGCGAGCGCCCCACCCGATGATGATGCACTTCCTGCCGCAATATCAGTTCGGGCCGACGCCGATCGTGTCATTCAGATCATCGAGAACCTTGTCACCAACGCCTTGAGATTCGCCGAATCGGATGTTGAGGTTGCCGTGACGCGCCGGCCCGATGCGCCGTTCGGTGAGATTCGGGTGTCCAACGACGGCCCACCGATAGCGACCGACGACCTGCCCTACGTCTTTGATCGCCTCTATGTAGGCAAGACCGCTTCGGACCACGGCACGTCAAATACCGGGCTGGGGCTGGCCATTGTCAAAGAGTTGACTGAAGCGATGGGGGGATCGGTCAGCGCAAGCTCGAAACACACTGTGGATGCCCTGACGGTCTTCACTGTTCGTCTCCCGCTGGTGCCGGAGCCAACCTAGGTTTGCC
>JAHDFR010000002.1:66848-97214 GCA_020628065.1 Acidimicrobiales bacterium | reverse complement strand
TAGGTTTGCCCTAGCTTCGACACAGATGACGGTAGACCTCAGGCCGGGTGGACGACCAGGTTCAAGTCAACGTCGACAACCGTTCCGTCGGCTGCAGCAACCTGGGCGGCTAGCGAGCCATCCGAATCTCCGAACGCGGCCCGCTTCACGTATCCCAGCCCGGCCAGCCGTTGACCGGAGGATGCTATGGACGTGACCACCCCTACCTCATCGCCCTCGATGGTCAGTGCCGCTCCGGCTTCGACCATCGCCGAGCTAGCGGCCGACAGTGAAACAAGCTTCGTCGGCGTGTTGCTTCCCCTGGAGTCGACCCGAGCAACCAGCTCCTGGCCTACGTAGCAGCCTTTGCCGAAATCGGCCGAAACGTCCACCACTGCGGCCGCTGCCGGGATGGTCGACTCGTCAAGCTCGGACCCCATGGCCGGGACCGCTCGATTGATCCGATCCCACTGAAGAAAATCCTGATCGGCATGATGGACGGACTGCAGACTCTCTCCGCCTTCTTCAGATGTCGGTTGCCCATCGGCGGTCACGTGAAGGACATCCCAAGGGCTGTCATCAGTCCAGTCAGCCGGTACTGCGATGCCGTCAACCTCCAACGCCAACTGACCGGCCAGATCACCTGAGCCCGGGCCACGAAGTGAAGTCATCTTGACCGACATCAGGGCAAAGTCAACATCGGTTCGAAGCTTAAACCGGCCAAGACGATCAATCGCCTCCTGGCCGAATCCGGACTCCAGATCTATCAGGTAGCTGTCGGGGCCCACCCGCGTTATTCGAAACCAGGCATCGACCTTGCCCTGGGGCTGTAGTACGAAGCTCCAGCTCGTAGCACCAACGGCCAGTGACTCGGCGTTTTGGCTGATCTGGCCCTGAAGGTACTGTGTCACCTCGGATCCGGACGCCACAATGACATCCCGGGTTGAGGAGGCTGATACCGCCCGGCCACCCTCCACGGCGGCTACGGCGCTGGTGATGTCAGTCATGTGGGATCTCCCGAAAGATGGTCACAATGCCGGATCGGTCGACCAACTCGGAGTTGGTCGCCTGTCAAGTGTTGCGACGTTGTCTCGTCATTCTCCGAGCCGGCTCGATGGCGGTCAACAATGCCTTGGCTTTGTTCCAGCATTCCTTGTCTTCCAACTCGGGGTTACTGTCGGCGACCACCCCGGCGCCGGCTTGAACAGCGGCGCCCTCGGGCCCACACAGCATGGTTCTGATGGAGATGGCGGTATCCAGATTGCCGGAAAAGCTCAAGTACCCGACAATGCCGGCGTACGGTCCACGTTTCGTCGGCTCAAGCTCATCGATGATCTCCATGGCGCGGACCTTTGGGGCCCCGGACACCGTGCCGGCAGGCATGGTCGCCCGGAGAACATCAACGATCGACGAGCCGGAGGACCGTCGGCCCGACACCTGAGAGGTCAGGTGCATGACGTGGCTGTAGCGCTCAAGCGTCATCATCTCGTCGACCTCGAGGGAGCCGTACTCAACTACTCGGCCGACGTCATTGCGGGCCAAATCGACCAACATGACGTGTTCCGCTCGTTCCTTGGGGTCCTCACTGAGCTCGGCCGCCATCATACGATCGTGGCTCTCGGTCCTCCCACGACGACGGGTTCCGGCAATCGGTCGAGAGATGACGCGGCCGTCCTGCACCTGTACCAGCGGCTCGGGCGAACAGCCGATCAAGCTGACCTCGGGGCGCTGGATATAGAACATGTAGGGGCTGGGGTTTATCTGCCGCAGGACGCGGTACACGTCAACCGGGTCGGCATCGAGATCAAAGCTGAACCGCTTCGACAACACGACCTGAAAAATGTCACCCGCTCTGATGTACTCTTTGGCGGCCTCAACGGCCTGACGGTACTGCTCCGACGTCGGCGACTGCGTAATGTCAAGCGCCGCCAGGTCCTGCTTTTGGGCCGTCTCCGACTCATCGGGAGGGACCACCAACGGTTCATCAACCGGTCGAGCCCCATCAAGGCTCAGCTGGTCGAGCCGATTAACGGCAGTGTCATAAGCGGCATCGACGTCGGCCGGTGACGGAGTTTCCCCCAACAGGGCCACCGAGACAAGAGTCACCCGCTGACGCCAGTGGTCAAAGACCGCCAGATCGCCGATGACCTCCAGAACCGCGTCGGGAAAGCCTCGATCGTCAACAGCGGTCTCAGGAATGTCTTCGACTTCGCGAATGACGTCATACCCCAGGTAGCCGACCACTCCGGCCACCAACGGGGGCAGATCAGGAAGCTCCGGTGCCTGGTAACGATCGAGCAGAAGCTCCAAGGGAGCTAGAATGCCCTGATCCAAAGGCAGGTCATCGTCGGGAAGAGATCCGGAAATCTCGACCTGAGAGCCACGAGCGGTCAAGGTGGCGTGGGGACGGCGACCCACAAAGCTAAATCGGCTCCAACGCTCCCCGTTCTCCACAGACTCGAGACAGAATCCCGGTTGATCGCCGACACAACGCAAGAAGGCGGCCAGCGGAGTGATGAGATCGCCAAGGAGCTGTCGATGGACGGGGATAGCCCGATAACTCTTGGCCAACTCCCGAAACTCGTCACGGCTGAGGGTCACTGAACCCCCTACTCGTCGGAGCCGAAGGCACGGTAGAAACAGCTGTACTCACCGGTATGACATGCGCCGTCGCCGTCCTGGCGGACCTTGAACAGCAGGGTGTCGCCGTCGCAATCGTAGAACGCCGAAGTGATCCACTGGCGCTCACCCGAGGTCTCACCCTTTCGCCAAACTTCCTGCCGCGATCGGCTCCAGAAGACCGTTCGCCCCTCGTCCAGCGACAGCTTGAGTGTCTCGGCGTTCATCCAGGCCATCATCAGCACGTCGCCGGTCTCCACGTCCTGAACAATGGCCGGAACCAATCCGTCGGTGTTGTACGTGACGGCACCAAGGTCAGCCTCGGAGGCGGAGATGGAAGAAACGTCGCTAGATCCAGACATATCTTGCAGGCTAGCCCCGACCCTTTACTCCCGCCCCGGATAATCAAGCTCGGATTGAACACCAAGCAGGTCCTGGGAGCATGCGGCCTTGGAGTTGCGCTCAGGACAAAGCGGGCGTCGCCCGGTAGCTACAGATCGGTGGCTACAGGTACAGCCCCATCGGCGAGTCATCAAGCCGCTCGGCGGCAACAGCATGAATGTCACGTTCCCGGAGGATGATGTAATCCCTGCCGCCAACTTCGACCTCGTAGCGGTCTTCCGGGTTGAACAACACCCGATCACCAAGCTCCATCGAGCGAACGCTCGGCCCCGCTGCCACCACTTCAGCCCACGTCAAGCGCTTTCCCACCTGAGCGGTGGCCGGGATAAGAATGCCACCCGTGGACTTGCGATCGCCGTCGGGCCCCTCGAGCTGTACCAGGATTCGGTCGTGCATCATCTTGATCGGCAGGCCTTCAGACGCTCTGGCCGGACGCTGGGCACCGGCCGGCACGGCAGCAGAATCAGTGCCGTCCGCAATCGACTCCGGATCGATCTCGCCCGAACCGCCGTCTTCCCGGTCACCGAGATCGGCTTCATCGGCGTCCACCAGCTCGTGCTGGCGATCGAGGTCGACATTGTCGGTGTTGGCCACCGCTTCCTCCGAAACAAGGTTCACGAGACGGCTTCAACCGCCGCACTTCTAAGATGACGGGGTCAGTGTATCCGAAGGGTCTTGGCGGCAAGCCGCCGGTTCCTTCCGGCACGACAATCAATCAGTAGTAAACAAGTAGTGAATCAGTAGCGAACTCGGCGGCCGTCTGACCCATGGACCTCTCGCCAGCGAGGTTTGTAGGTATGCAGCAGTCTGACGAGCGCCGGCCGGGCGAAAAACGACAGGGCCAAAAGAGACAGGGCCAAGAACAACAGGGCCAAGAACAACAGGGCCAAGAACGGTGCGAAGAGCCGGTTCAGCGATTTGCCCTGCGCACCTCCGATGGCCTGGCCCTGCGAGCCGAGCGGTTCGATGCCGATGACAGCGACTTGGCCGTAGTCATCTGCCACCCCCACCCTCTGCACGGCGGCAACATGTTCAACCCCGTAGTTGGCGCCATCTTCAACGGTTGCCGTCGTATCGGGCTGGCCACCCTTCGGTTCAACTTTCGGGGCACAAACGGGTCGGAAGGCCAGTATGCCAATGGCGTCGGCGAACGGCTGGACGCTCTGGCCGCGGTCGAAGCCGTGGCGGCTCCGCCTGACCGGCGAGTGGTTGTGGCCGGATACTCCTTCGGAGCTGACATCGCCCTTCAAGTCGATCATCCGTCGATTGTCGGCCGTTTGGCCGTGGCGCCACCGCTGATGCTGCTGGACGACGACCGGCTACGGGCGGCAGCGGCCGACGACAAGCCGACGTTGATGCTGGCTGGTACCGACGACCAGTTCCAACCGTCGGATTCCTTGACCGGAATCACCGCTGAGTGGTCAAACGTGTCCGTGCACGCCATCGACGGTGCCGACCACTTCCTGGCCCACGACTTGCGACTAATCGAGTCCGCCGCAGCCGAGTTCGCCGCTGGCCTATAGAGCCGTTCGGCGTCTCACCTTGGATCTCTCAAACCGGCGGTCGGACGACGAGGCCGGCGTCGATGAGCGATTGCTTGGCCTCGGCGATGGTGGCCTCACCGAAGTGAAAGATGGAAGCGGCGAGCACGGCGTCCGCCCCACCATCGGTTACACCTGGAGCCAAGTGCTCAACGCCACCCACCCCACCGGAGGCAATAACGGGAACCGAGACGTTATCGGAAACCGCCCGCGTCATCGCGTGGTCAAATCCCTCCCGGGTGCCGTCTCGGTCCATCGAGGTCAACAGGATTTCGCCGGCGCCCAAATCGACAACCCGGCGTGCCCACTCAACAACATCAATACCGGTCGGATTGCGTCCACCGTGGGTGTACACCTCGAAACCCGACGGAATCGAAGCATCATCTGCCCGGCGTCCATCAATTGCCACCACACAGCACTGAGAACCGAACTCGGCCGCTATCTCGGCCACCAGGTCGGGGCGCGCCACGGCAGCCGAGTTGACCGACACCTTGTCGGCACCGGCTCGAAGCAACCGACGAGCATCATCGACCGAACGAATCCCACCACCGATGGTGAACGGAATAAACACCGTTTCCGCCACGGCCGATGCCATGGCAACGGTAGTTTCCCGCTCCTCATGGCTGGCGCCAATGTCCAGAAAGACAAGTTCGTCCGCCCCCTGGGCGTTGTACACAGCAGCCAACTCAACCGGGTCACCGGCATCTCGAAGGTCGACGAAATTCACGCCTTTGACCACTCTGCCGTCAGCCACATCCAGACACGGGATAACCCGAACGACCTTCATCAGTCCGATCCTCCTTGGCCGGCCTCGGGGTTGGCGCCGGCCGCCACCAGACATTCCAACGCCTCTTCGACGGTGAAGGCCTGCTCGTACAGTGCCCGACCGACAATCACTCCGGCAAGTGATCGTCTGCTCTCGTCGTCGCTCGACGGCGGAATCGACACCTGAGCCAGAATCTGCAGATCGGACAGTTGACCGACACCGCCGGAAGCGACAATCGGCAGGTTGGTGGACGCCAGCAATGCGGTCAGACCCTCGACGTCCGGACCGGCCAACGTGCCGTCCCGTGAGATCTCGGTTACCACCAGGGCTTCCGCTCCCGATTGGGCAAACCGATCCGCCATCTCGCCCACTTTGACCCCGGTCCGCTTGGTCCAGCCGTGAGTGGCCACCTCATCGCCGTAGGCATCAAGGCCCACGGCAACCGAGTGACCGGCGTCGGCCAAGTTGGTCACAAGCTCGGGCCGCTCAAGTGCCGCCGTGCCGATGACGACGCGCCGAACTCCTCGGGCGAACAGTGCTTCAGCGGCCGACTCACTGCGGACTCCACCGCCAACCTGGACCGGAACGTCCACCGCCTGACAGATGGCGGCAATAACCTCGGCGTTTGTTGGCTCCCCGGTTAGAGCAGCGTCGAGATCAACCACGTGGATAACCTCGGCACCTTCGGACTGAAAGGTCAGCGCCTGATCAACCGGGCTGTCGCTGTAGACAGTCTGCTGGTCATAGTCACCTTGGTAGAGGCGCACACACTTGCCGTTGCGGAGATCAATGGCAGGAAAAAGCTTCACGGGGTGATCGTCCTAAATAGTTTCGGCCGCGTGTTCTGACGGAGACCGAACCGAACGGGAAATGTCTCCGGAACAGAAGCGGACAAAGCGACCCAATAGTTCAAGACCGGCGGAAGCCGACTTCTCCGGATGAAACTGGGTGGCAAACACCCGACCATGGGCAACTGCCGCCGTAACTTCGCCCCCGTAATCAGCTGTGACCACCGTCTGCCCGGTCGACTCGGCGGCCAGGCTGTGCACAAAGTAGGCCCACTGGCCGTCCAGCCCGTCCAAGAGCGCCTCGGCCATCGGGTTGTCATCCGAGTTGGTCTTAACCACCGAGAGTCGGTTCCACTGCATCTGAGGCCGCTTTACCGTCTCCGGCAACCACCGAATCCGGCCGGGCAAGACACCAAGCCCCGGTACATCAGGCGACTCATCCGACCCGTCAAACAGCATCTGCATGCCTACGCAGATCCCCAGGAACGGCTTTCCTGAATCGATGGCCTTCCCAACTTGTGCGTCAAGCCCGCTGGACCTGAGAGCCGCCATACAGGCCCCGAAAGCACCAACCCCCGGAAGCACGACCCCATCAGCCGATTCGATGACGGCGGCGTCGTCGGTCAGCACCGCATCGGCACCGGCAACAATCAACGCCTTCTGAGCCGAACGCAGATTGCCGATCCCGTAATCAAAGACTGCGATGGTTGGCCGACCGGACTCGCCGGTCACAGGCTGCCTTTCGTGGACGGAAGCGAAGACCCTTCGATCCGAACCGCATCGCGGAGACATCGAGCCAGCCCCTTGAACGAGGCTTCGATGATGTGATGAACATTTCGCCCGCGCCGAAGCGAGATGTGAAGAGTAATGCCGGCTGATGTGGCCAAGCTCTGAAAGGCGTGCTCGGCCATCGACGGATCGAACGGTGGATTGCCGAGCGGAATCGCTTCGGGCATCTCAACGTCCCAAACGAAAAACGGCCGACCCGACAAGTCAACTGCTACTTCCACCAACGCTTCATCCAGCGGGTAGAGGCCACTGGCGAATCGTCGGACGCCGACTTTGTCACCCAGTGCCTCAGCCAGCGCCTGGCCAAGCACAATCGAGGTGTCCTCGATGGTGTGGTGACCGTCGACGTGGAGATCGCCGGTGGTCTTCACCTTGAGGTCAAAACCCCCGTGACGACCCAGCTGATCCAGCATGTGGTCGAAGAACGGCAGGCCGGTGTCGACCTCCGTGACACCCGATCCATCCAGATCAAGGCTGAGCGAGATCTCGGTTTCCTTGGTCGAGCGATGGCGTTCACTGCGTCGGGCCCGCCCGCCGGGGCGTAGTTGCTCAGAATCAATATTCAGTTCGCTCATGACTGTCCCAGTATGTCAGCGAGGGCATCGAGGAAGGTCGAATTTTCCTCCATCGAGCCAATGGTCACTCGGAGACACCCTTCCAGCCCGTTCCAACTCGAAGTGTTTCGAATCAGCACCGAACGTTCGACCAACTCGCCCCACGTGTCCTGGGGTGCCGAACTCGGTGGACGGAACAAAATGAAGTTGGCTGCCGACGGCCAGACATGACAGCCGAGTTGTTCGAGCCGAGCCGCCATGCGGACCCTCTCGTCCTTAATGGCATTCACCCGGTCGACCATTGCCGCTTGGTAGTCGAGGGCGGCCATTCCCATGGCCTGCTTCATCGAGTCCAGGTGATACGGAAGCGTTACCGCTTCCATTTCCTTGACCAGCCACTTGGGACCAATCAGGTAGCCGAGTCGTACCCCGGCCATAGCCCAAGTTTTGGAGTATGTCTTGACCACCACGACAGAACGCTCTTCGTCGACCAGTTCGATGGCCGACCAGGGTGCGAACTCGCCATAAGCCTCGTCCACGATCAGTAGCCCGCCAACAGCCTCGACGGACTCCAGAACCGATTCCACCAACGATCTCGACTCCAGCACTCCGGTCGGGTTGTTGGGAGAGCAGAGAAAGGTTACGGCCGGGCGATGGCGGGCGACAGCTTCCCGAGCGGTATCGACTGAGAGCTCGAAGTGCTCATCTCGCTGTTCCGAAACAGTGATCGATCCGGTGGTAAGCGAGAGGTGGGAGTGAAGAGCGTACGTGGGCTCAAACGTGAGAGTCTTGCGACCGGCGCCGGCATAGGTGAGAAGCAGATTCTGCAGCACCTCGTTCGATCCGTTGGCGCAGTAGATTCTGTCGGCCGGCTGATCCATGACCTTGCCGATCGCTTGCCGCAGCGCCGATGCCGACCGATCGGGATAACGGTGCCAGGCGATGTTGGCGGCCTCAGCGGCAACCCTTTTCACCAACTCATCGGGTGGCCCCAAAGGCGATTCGTTGGTGTTCAGTCGCACACTAACCGAAACCTGTGGTGAGTGATAGCCGGTCATGGCCGCCAAGTCGGCTCGAACCCTCGGCCGATTCGGACTATCTACGTCGGTCATGATTCATCGACCTGAGAAGCTCGTAGTCGGAGCCGAATGGACTCGGCATGGGCGTCAAGCCCTTCGACTTCGGCCATGGTGACCACGTGAGGCCCAAGCGTCATCATCGTCGTTTCCGACGCTGAGATGATGTGATGGTCCTTCACGAAATCGGACACAGTCAATGCGCTGGCAAAGCGGGCCGAGCCGTACGTGGGAAGGACGTGACTCGGCCCAGCAACGTAGTCGCCCAGAGAGGCCGGTGACATGTTGCCGCAGAAGATTGCACCGGCATTGCGGACTCGCATGGCCAGCTGTTCGGCGTCACGGCATTGAAGCTCAAGATGTTCAGGAGCAATGGCGTCCACAACGGCCAGCGCCTGGTCCGGCCCGTCAACCAAGGCGACATAACCGCCCTCGGCAAACGTTGACCGTACCTCATCGGCCCTGGGTGATTTCGAAAGTAGCCGCTCACCGGCCTGACAAATGGCATCGGCGACCTGCTCGTCCCAGGTCACAAGCCAGGCCAGACCGTCGGGTCCATGCTCGGCTTGGACGATGACATCAATAGCGGCGAAGTCCGGGTCAGCCGTCTCGTCGGCGACGACCACCACCTCTGACGGACCGGCGAACGCCGCGGCCACGCCGACATCGCCGCTCACCTCCTGCTTGGCCAGCGCAACGTAGACATTGCCCGGCCCGGCGATGACGTCGACCGGCGCAACGGTCTCAGTCCCGTAGGCCATGGCGGCGATGGCCTGGGCGCCGCCCACTTGGTACACATGATCAACGCCGGCCAGCTTTGCCGCGGCCAGCACCGACGGTGCCACCTGCCCCAAACTCGGATCTGGCGGTACGCAGAGGGAGATCTCGTCCACGCCCGCCACTCGGGCAGGCACCGCCGTCATCAAAACTGTTGACGGGTACTCGGCCCGACCCCCGGGGACGTACATTCCCGCCGACGCCACCGGTTGCTGCCAGGCCTTTATGCGCATCCCGTCCTTCTCGTACGACTCCTCCGGCCGTACCTGCAGGCGGTGGAACGCTTCGATCCCTTCGATGGCCGCTTGCATGGCTTCAACGACCCTGCCGCCAACCTGGTCGACGGCATCAAGCATCTGACGGTCCGGCACTCGAACGTCGCCTATCGATACCCGGTCGAACTTTTCAGTCAAGCGACGGAGGGCACCATCACCGTCGGCCCGGACCTCGGCGATGATCGAGCGAACGGCCTCGCGGGGTTCATCGCCGGCGATTGACGGCCGGGGCAATTCGTTGACCGGGCGCCAATCGGGTGGACGGTTACGCAGGTCCAACCTATTCAACATCGTGGCGATCCTCCTCGCAGCCGACGTCGCCGACACCGACGGTACCGTGACTTGCATGGCACTGGACCGAATTGCGCTCAGCTCACTGGCGGCAACCCTGGAAGACCTGGTTTCCCGGCTGGGCACCCTGGCCGCCGAAGCCGATGACGACGAAGAAGGCGCTCTGGAACTGCTCGAAGTGGAACGACAGTTACTCACCGCTAGCCGCCGCCTGACAAAGGCAACACGATTCCGATAGATCTCAAGCAATATGCTTGTCGTTCTAGCTGTAAATAAATGTCCGCGAATCTGGTCACAAAACGTTAAGTATGTCGGTGGTTTGCCTCTCATCAAGTAGAAAGTAGTTGGGTTCACCATGATGTTGACGCAACCCAACCACCGGGAGCAGCGTCACCCGCCGATGGAACCGTCGCCTTCCAGCGGCCGCATCGCCAGCACGCCCACAGGCAACTCGGGCAGCCCAAAAGCCACTTATCAAGGGCAGAAAACTCCACGGCCGCCCAAAATGACGTCAGCGCCTCAAATAATGAGGCGCTGACGGCGCGATACGGGGCGGCGGATCCCCGGTCTCGCTGCTACCAGGTGGCGGGAACCTGGTAGCAGTTACAATACGCAACCTTTCCACAAATTTGGTGGATTTATTGAGAAAATTTTTGAGAGTTCAAGATCGAGAATTGAACGCTCATTTCATTTACATATGCACCGGTCGCCAATTCATCTTGAGACGGAGGCGCTGGGGCAATAGTCGTTGAGAACACACTCATCACATCGAGGGCGTCGGGCAATGCACACTCGTCGACCATGAAGAATCATCCTCAGGCTGAACAGACCGCGCTCAGAGGCCGGGATCATCGGGTTCAACTCCAACTCGACCTTGACTGGATCGGTCTCCTCGGTTATCCCCAGCAACCCGCTGAGGCGAAGCACGTGCGTGTCAACCGGCAGGCCTGGTAGATCCAAAGCCACGCTTCGCACGACGTTGGCAGTCTTACGACCAACGCCGGCCAACGCCGTCAGGTCCCGCATCGAAGTCGGCACCTGGCCGTCATGCAGGTCGACCAGCTGCTGAGAGCATTTGATGATGCTCTTCGTTTTGTTCCGGAAGAGCCCGAGCGAACCAATCAGTTGCTCGACGGAAGCCGGCTCGGCTGCTGCCAGCTCGTAGGCGTCGGGATACTGGGCGAACAGCCCGGGCGTTACCTTGTTCACTCCCACGTCGGTCGCCTGGGCGGAAAGAATCGTGGCGATGAGCAGCTGAAAGGGCGAATCGTGATCCAGCTCGCACTCGGCATCGGGATACTCCTCGCTCAGCCGTTCATGCGTCCGGCGAGCGCGACCCTTGGGTGATCGGGGACGTGCCATGGTAAATCCTCCTCCCCGGCAGCCTATTGCGTTCACTGCCACCACGTACCGCCATGATGGCCAGACCGAGTCGACCGAACGTCGTGCCACCGACCGGCTCAAGCTCTGACCACCCGTCCCGGACCGGTAGGTTGGTTGGTTGTGGTGAATGTTTCTACCGGCTCCGACAAGTGGCTCGCTTCAAAGGGCTTGGAGCTACTCCGCCGACCTCAAGATCCCGATTCACGCCTCGCCCAAAGTGGGCGCCGGCTGGTGGCATCGCTGCCTCCGGCGCTCCAGGACGATCGCTACCTGACGCCCTCGCTCCCTGAAAACTCGGTGGCCGCCGCGGTGGTGTCGGTCTCCAAGCAACAAGAACCGGTTGCTTTCATGGGGGGAAGCCTCGACGACGGCGTTCTCCATCTCGACACGCTCGCCGACGACTCGGGAGCAACGCCAGCCGAAACAGTGGCTGTCGCAGTCGAACTGCTCGTCAATGAGATGTCGATGGTGGCACACCAATCAACTGACGAAGCCGATTGGCCTGTGCTCCAACTTTGGACTCGCCCAGACGAACGACTGACGGCCACCGCCGTCGCCGCTATGGGCTTCGAGCGTGTTCGGTCCCTCCATCAACTGCGAATGGTGCTGCCGTCGACGATCGGTTCTGTTCCAACCCGAGCATTTGACCCGGATCGTGATCTCGCCAACCTGGTCGAGGTCAACAATCGATCGTTCGCCGACCACCCCGACCAGGGCAATCAGACCGAAACCACGTTTGCCGATCTTATGAACGAGCCGTGGTTCGACGCCAACGGACTGCGGGTCCTGGACGATCCGGGCGGAAGCGGGGCCATGGCCGGATTCTGCTGGACCAAAGTTCACCCGGCCGGCAACTACTACCCGGCAACCGGTGGCGACGATGCTACCGGCAACCCGCTGGGAGAGATCTACATCATCGGGCTCCATCCCGACTTTCATGGCAGGGGCTTGGGAGTGCCGCTGGTTGCCGCCGGTCTGGAGTGGCTCGCTTCAGTCGGCACCAGCGAAGTCCTGCTATATGTCGAGTCGGACAATGCGCCCGCCCTACGCACCTACGAACGACTCGGCTTTACCATTAATCGAACCGATACCGCCTGGCGGCGCAGTCGCACAGCAACCAGCAGCTCTTCCCGCACGAGCCCTGACGCAGAGTTGTAGAGGGGGCCAGTACAGATGCCAAACGACACCGGTAGATCAAATGACGGTGAACGAGATGCCGGGGAGCAAGGCCTTGCCGCCAAGGAGTCCCCGTGGACGCCGACGGTTGAGCAATGGCGCGACGTGCTGGACGGAGAGCCGGCATATCGAGTCGAGCAGCTCTGGCGTGGCCTTTATCAGGAGCAGCTGGGGCCTGAAGAGGTCACGACCCTACCCAAGTCTCTACGCAGTGGTATCGCCGAACGCTTCGCCCCTTCACTCTCCGAGACGACCAAGCAGACCGCTGACAACGGCCAAACCATCAAATGGTTGTGGACCCTACCCGACGGACCTCGCATAGAGACCGTTTTAATGCACTATCGCCGGCGTTCCACCGTTTGCATTTCTTCCCAGGCCGGCTGCGCCATGGCCTGCGGGTTTTGCGCCACCGGTCAAGCCGGGTACGAACGCCATCTGAGTGTCGGCGAGATTCTGGAACAAGTTGTCCATGCCCAGCGCCAAGCCTCCGAAGACGGGTCTCGCCTGTCCAACATCGTGTTCATGGGCATGGGAGAGCCGATGGCCAACTACGACCGGGTTCTCGATTCGGTAAAGCGACTCATCTCGGATTTTGAAATCGGGGCCCGGAAGATCACGGTGTCGACCGTCGGGCTTGCGCCGCAAATGAGGCGCCTGGCCGACGAACGGCTCCAGGTTGGGTTGGCCCTCTCCCTTCACGCCGCCAATGACGACTTGCGAACAGAACTGGTTCCGGTCAACAAGCGCCACCCGATCGATGAACTTGTTGAGTGCTGCCGCCACTACCGCCGCTCCACCGGTCGAAGAGTGTCGCTCGAATGGGCGATGATCGACGGAGTCAACGACAGAGACAGCGACATCGTCGAGCTGGCTTCGGTGGCCAGGCGGGCCCAAGCCCACATCAATCTGATCCCGCTCAACCCCACCCCTGGCTGGCCGACCGTGGGCACACCCGCCACCCGCATTGCCACCTTCGCTGAAGGGCTGAGTGACCTTGGCGCCAACGTCACAATCCGAGCCAACCGCGGCACCGACATCGATGCGGCGTGCGGGCAGCTTGCCGGCTCAACCATTGGTGGCAGCCGACATACCGACAAACCGCAACCAGTGGAGCTCACCGGCCGTGCCGGAAGCGATGACGCCCGAGCAACCAATGGCCAATGATTGAGCGGCGGCACGTTTAAACTTGTTGCATGAATCAGTGGATCAACGGCTCACACCCGCAGACCCTCCAGGCCGGCGTCATACTTGGCTACATCAGCGCAGTCTTCGGATTGCTCGGGGCCGGGGCGCTGTTTCCACTGTTTTTGGGTCTGGGTGCAGGCGCTTTTGTCACCGCCAATAATAAGCGATGGGGGTACTACCTCCTTGCTGCGTGTGCATCGCTCGTGGCTCTGTTCTGGATCTATCTGATGCTGATCATCATTCTCGGCTCATTCAGCCTCGTCCCATTCCTGATCGCGCTCAACAGGCTGGTCTTTCCGGTAGCGCTGGCGGCTGCTGTTCTGCACTCCAATTCTCGTGAGTACCAGAAGATCTTCTTCGAATAGGTGCCCAGTAGGGAAAGCAGACGTCTAGATCCACCAATATGACTAGCGTTGGCAGATTGGCCGCGATCTTGGTGGGGTTGCAAATCTGCCTTGCTTGTTCGAGCTCGTCGACGGCCCCAGACTCTTCGGTCACGACCATCACCCGAACGACGAATACCACAGCCGCAGAACAAGACGCGGCAGACACCACCGCCACAGGTACTGCCGAGCACAGTCCAGACGCCGATCAGCGCTCGGTTGAAGGCGTCGTCTGGGAGGAGTGCGGGAGCGGGCTTGAATGCGCAACCCTGACCGTGCCGTTGGATCACTTCGCGTCGCCGTCCGAGGTGGAAGTCGACGATAGCTGGCCGGTCGCCCTCGTGCGCAGACCAGCCACCGGCAACCCAATTGGTTCGATCATCGTCAATCCCGGCGGGCCGGGAGCATCCGGCGTCGACTTCGTATCTTCAGCGTTCTCGCTTGGCTCGGCCGTCGATCAGCGGTTTCACCTGATTGGTTTCGACCCTCGCGGCGTCGGGGCCAGCGGCACGGTGGCATGTCAGGTCGACAGATCGATCGGACCACTCCCCGACTACCAGCCCGACGACAAGTCCGAACGCGACCAGCTCGACTCCGAAGCCGAAACAGCGGCTACCGCCTGTTTGGCCGATGCCGCCGACCAACTAAAGACCTTGAGCACCACCCAAGTGGTGGAAGACCTTGAGTTGCTTCGACTGGCGTTGGATGAGCCCAAGCTCAACTTCGTCGGCCTCAGCTACGGCACCTATCTGGGTGCCGCCTATGCCCAGGCGTATCCTGACACCACGGGGCTCACGATTCTGGACGGCGTCGTCGATCCGGACAGTTCGCTTGACGAACTGCTGCTTCAACAAGCCTCGGCGTTTGAACAGGCCGCCGAGCGTCTCGACCAAGCCTGCCGCAACGAGGAGACAACCTCTTGTCCTGCGAATGGATTCCTGGCCACCTTCGACGCGCTGTCGGCCGACCTCGAGAGCGGCCCACAAGGCGAAGTTGGCCCGACCGAACTGGCGGCAGCCACGCTGTTCGCTCTCTACACCGACGACCTTTGGCCGACCTACCTGCAAGCCCTGACATCAGCCGAGGCAGGCAATGTCGAGAACATTGAGCGGCTGAGCGACTTCTTTCTGACCGCGGTGGACTTCGTGCCCTACGCCGCCTATGTCTGCAATGACTTGGACCGACCAACATCGTCCACCCAGTGGGACGCTTTGGCGGCGACGGCAGACGAAGTGGCTCCCCGGTTCGGCGCGGTCATAGTAAACGAACTCCGGATTTGCGCCCACTGGCCGGATTCGCCCGGCCCGATCCGATCCGATCCGAGCGGCGACGGCACGGCCAGTACCGATTGGCGCCAAATCGAGGCTCTGATCGTAGGTACCACCGGTGATGCGGCAACGCCTCTCGACAACAGTCGGTCGCTGCACCAGCTCCTGCCAAGCAGCGCCCTCGTCGAGGTGGAAGCGGAGCGCCACACGTCGCTGGGTTCCAGCAGCTGTCTAGCCGATGTGGTGGAGCAATATCTTCTGAACCAACAGCTTCCAACGACCGTCGTTGAGTGTCCGGCGTAACAAACCAGGCACCATATCCGCCAGACAAAGCAGGCTGTTCCTGTGACGATTGGCCGGGCCGGGCCGCATTGTGGCCCCTGCCGCTCTACCGTGGCGACATGAGCCAGATGCCAGCAGATCGGCTTCCCACCGGTTCGGAGAAACGGGCAGCCGTTCGGTCGATGTTCGACACCATCGCTCCACGGTACGACTTCGTCAATCGCCTGATGACCTTCAGGCTGGACGTCAGGTGGCGAAGGTTGACACAGGAGGCGCTGCGCCTTAAACCGGATTCAGTAGTCCTCGACCTGGCGTGTGGTACCGGCGACTTCTGCGTCGAACTCGAGGATATGGGCCACAAGCCGATCGGCGTGGATCTCTCCTACGGCATGCTGGCCGCCGCCCGAACAGCCTCACCGCTGGTTCACGGCGACCTACTTGACCTGCCGGTGGCGACCGGGTCCGTCGACGCTGCCGTTTGCGGATTCGCTCTGCGCAACCTGGTAGATCTCGATGTCTTCTTTGCCGAGCTGGCCCGGGTCGTTGAACCTGGCGGACGTATAGCTCT
The DNA here is from genome assembly GCA_020628065.1 of Acidimicrobiales bacterium. GTDB lineage: Bacteria > Actinomycetota > Acidimicrobiia > Acidimicrobiales > SZUA-35 > JAHELU01. Next base: position 81,112 of record JAHDFR010000002.1, on the reverse strand, counting down.
TCTCGATGTTTCCGAACCCGATAACGCCGTGGTCAGATTCGGACACGGTGTCTACTTCAATCGGGTAGTCCCGATCATCGGCGGCCTGCTGTCCGACCGCACAGCCTACGGCTACCTGCCACGTTCAGTCAGCTACCTCCCGGAACCGGAGGTGATGACGGCCAAACTAACCGCCGCCGGATTCGACGAGGTGGCAAGGCGCCAATTGACCGGCGGCATATCGCAGCTGATAACAGCTACCAGACCCGGCTAGGTCGACACCGCCCTTTGCGGCGTCCCTCACGGGCCGATAGGAGCCGGTGAGCGAATCTTCAACCCGGCGCGCCACAACGTCCCGCCCATCGGTCACGTTGGCGGCGACGGGCGTAGGCCATGGTCAGCGCCCGGCGGTGTCGATTGTCGTACCGACGTTCAACGAAGCCGACAACATTGAGATCCTGCTTAATCGACTACGGGATGAACTCGATGAGCAGCACTACCGTGGCGGCTACGAAATTCTGGTGGTTGACGACAACTCGCCCGATGGAACCTGGCAATTGGTCGAGAACGTCTCACAACGTGATCGTCGGGTCACCGCTATTCGCCGCACAGCCGATCGTGGCCTTGCCTCAGCTGTTCTGACCGGCCTTAGCGTGGCCTCCGGATCGATCCTGGTGGTGATGGATGCCGACCTTCAACACGACCCGGTCGTAGTACCCCGCCTTGTCGACGCCGCCGGTCAGGAAGGTACTGATCTTGCCGTAGCCTCTCGCACCAGTGACGGGGGAAGTTTCGGTCGGTTCACCCGGACGCGACGAATGATTTCGTTCGGGGGAAACTCGGTGGCCCAGCTGTTACTTGGTACCCAATGCAGCGACCCGATGAGCGGGTTTTTCGCTGTTTCCCGCAATTACTACGAGACGGTCGCCCCCGACATCAACCCTCGGGGATTCAAGATTCTGCTTGAGTTCTTGGCTCGCGGTAAGCGGCCAGTGGTTCGAGAAGTCGGTTACCGGTTCGGTGAGCGACATGGCGGTGCGACCAAGCTCAGCGGGTCAGTGGTACTGAACTATCTGGCGGCACTGACAACGCTGTCCCTGGGCCGCATACTGCCGGCCACCTTTGTGATGTATCTGGCGGTTGGCTTCGTCGGATTGGGGCTGCGGGCCGCCGTCGAGCAGCTCGGGGTGCTCCTCATCTCACCGGTCTCCACGCTCCCGGTCTTGGTGGCGGTTGAGGCCGGCCTGGTGCTCAACTACTTCTTACACAACCGGATCACGTTTGAGCCCTTTCGGCACCGTGGCGTTCACACTGTCCGCGGGCTCATCTCGTTCCATGTGGTGAGCCTCCACGGGCTCCTTGTTCATGCCGGCGTTATGGCGCTGCTGTCACAGCCGGGGCCCGGGCCGAACGCCAACCTGTTGGCGACGACGTTCTCCGTACCCTTCGTTCTGGCGGGCGCGCTGGCCACCATCGGCAGCTATCACATCAACGCCGCCACCACTTGGCAACGCTGAAGCCCGCCGCTCGTCAGGTCAGCTTGCCCAGCACAACGCTGACCAAATCAGCGATCTGTTCGACGGCCACGTGATATTGACGACGAGACCCACCGTAGGGGTCGGCAACATCCCAATTCGATCCCAGGTACTCCTCGGGGTGGCGGTCGGTGTTCAACCGGGCGACAAACTGTTGGATGGCCACCGGCTTATGTTCGCGAGCAAGAATGTCTGCCGCCTGTCGCAGAGGCACGATCTTGGGAAAGGCCGTGGGGACCAGCGTCGTGGCCTGCTGAACGTGGCTGCTCTCCATGGTCAGAATCAGATCGGCTGCCCTGATGCTGGCGTCGTCAAGGCAGTAGCTGCGGTGTTGCGACAGGTCTATTCGCCGACGGGTCAGAACGTCGACCAGCGTCGAGGGTGGTTTCCGTCCGGAAGCCAAGAAACCTGCCGACCTGAACACGAAGTGGTTCTCTCCGACCAATGATCGGGCTAGCAGCTCAGCGGTCGGGCTGCGACAAATGTTGGCCGTGCAAACGAAGAGCAGTCTTCGCCGCCGATCTTGAGCGGTCAAGACCGATCGAAGGTTGCCCCGCTCAGCAGCACAAGGATGGTCTTCATCAGAATCATCAGGTCTCGGCCGAATCGAACATCGGCTACGTAACCGACGTCCAGGTGGAGACCGGAGGCAATGCTGTTGTGTGCTCGCAGAGAAGAGATTTGAAAGGTGCCGGTCACGCCGGGCCGGGTGATGTGCCTGGGGTGAACGAGAAACCGCTGACGGACGGCGACGTGAGTCAGCTCCGGCCGCGGGCCGACGAGGCTCATATCACCTTTCAGCACGTTCAACAGCTGTGGTAGCTCATCGAGACTGTGAGCCCGGATAAACCGGCCAAACGGGGTGTGCCGAGGATCGTCGGCACTCTTGTGCCGCAGGCGCCGATCAACACCGACGAAGGGTTGGGTCTGCTTCCGACGGTCAGGCAGCATTGACCTGAACTTCAGGATGTGAAACGGCACGCCGTCTCGACCAACTCGCTCTTGGCGAAAGAAAATGCCTCCAGGTCCGAGCTTCGCCCGTACAAGGATGGCAAGAGCCACGAAAACCGGCGTCAGCACGATAAGGCCGATAAGCGAGACTCCAATGTCGAAGAACCGTTTACCGTGCCGTGCGTACCAGGACTGATTCGGAAGAAGAATCTGAGGCACCGCCACCGGGCGGTCGAGGAGTTGGGGTTCCCTCGTTCTCAGCTTCAGTTCCACGCTCGTCACATTTACCTACCCTCTGCGGCGCAAATTGACATAGACAAGGCAACGATAGTGACCGTGACACTCAATTTGGGTCATACCACCCATGTTTTGAGATCCTCTGCCGCCCCCTCAAGCGACCGGTAACGTTCGTTGCCTGCCTCTCCACCCATCTAGCTGACGTACGTCTCGCTGCGAAGCGTAACTCATCCGCAATGCTTCCGGCCTCTATCTATACCAAATCCTAACGTTCCTCGATTAGGTGTTCTTGAGGTCGCTGATGGGCCAAACAGATTCGGTTCAAGGCGCTACGGTGTTGGCCGACCGCCAATCGACAACCCCGAACCGTGGCTATGAACACAACCTCGACGGATACGCCCAACGTAGGTGAGCCGACCCAGACCCGATCGGTCAGTGCGGCGATTTTGACCTTCAAGCGGCCCGACGATCTCGCACGCTGTCTACAAGCGGTCAAGACCGCGTTGGCCGCTGAAGCGCCCGTCGGCGGATTCCGGTGGGTCGAGATCCTGGTTGTCGACAACGACGCAGCCCGAACGGGCGAGGCCGTGGTCGACACCGAGACGAAGGACTGGCCCGTCCCTGTTCGTTACGTGTGCGAAACGACTCCGGGCGTCGCCAACGCCCGTAATCGAGCACTGGACGAATGCGCCACGTCGGTTCTTATGTTCATCGACGATGACGAGGTCCCTGCGGCCGAGTGGCCGAACGGCCTGCTCTCGGCGATGGCCGATAGCGGCGCGGCTCTGGTCGGCGGACCGGTCGATACCGTTTTCTCACAGCGTCCACCGCAATGGGTAATCGATGGAGACTTCTTCGGGCGGGCCAATCCACCGCATTTGTCAGCACAGACATGGCTTCGTTCCGGCAATCTGGCCATAGACGTTGATCAGATCAGAGCGACCGGACTCCGTTTCGACCACCGCCTGAAGATGAGCGAAGACGTGGCCTTCACCAGGGCGGCCGCGGCATCCGGTCTCAGACTGGTCTGGAGCCGTCGCGGCTCCGTTTCCGAATATGTGGGGCCCGACCGATTCTCCGTTGCCTGGCGCTGTCGACGCGAATACCTGGCCCAACGTGGCTGGTCAAACGTAACGATGCGTCTCAGGGATCAGCCGCAACCGGTGTCAAGGACGGTGCTACGGGCCGGGCACCTGGTTTCGACCGGGCTCATAGGGTTGGTGACGGCAGCCATGCCGCCGTCAAAGGCCGACGCCGTTCACGCGCTGTCGAAAATTTGCGGTGGGCTTGGCCGCTTTCGTGGACTTGCCGCCCGCTAGAAAGCGGCGCACCGAACGGCGCATACAGATGCCCCTTAAAGTCGCTGCCGCGATTACATCATTGGCCAGAAGTGGGTACAATCCATCAGGTGGTGATTCGGCCTACTGTCGCGCCACAACCAGGTACCGCTACTCGGAGGCAACCTAGCAGGTCATGATGTACCAAGGTGGCAGCATGCCTACCGAGACAGCACGCCTTGAGGACTACCTGCAGGCCATACGGCTGCGCAAGTGGCTGGTCCTCGCCTTGACGTTGCTGGGCGCCATCGGGGCGTTTCTGTTCGCGACCAGTCGCCAGGACACTTTCACCGCTGAGGCCACCGTTCTGGTGAACCCCTCGCCGGCCCAGGCTCGAATCCCGAACCAGCCCGACCCGGTCAACCTCGAGCGAGAAGAGCAGATTATCTTCTCCAACGAGACTGAGCAGCGCGTCATTGATTCACTCTCGGTAACGGCCGAACCGGGTGACCTACTCGAGAACCTCGAAGTCATCTTCGAACCCGATTCCGACGTCTTGACCATCGAATACACGTCGACCTCGGCCGAAGCAGCGTCGATTACCGCCAACGCCTACGCCTCGGTGTACGCGCAGGATCGCGAAGGCCAGGCCAGTGCGTACCTCCAAGCTGTGGCCGAGTCGACCGCAGCCGACGTTGAGGCCCTGAAGACGGCTTTGGAGAGCGAGCAGATCAGTCTCGCCGAGCTGAGCAATCGACGATTCGAGCTACTCCAAGACGGCAGAAACGTTTCGGATCTCGACGCCGACATCGCAGTTCGCAGCACCAACGCCTCCAACCTCACCGCTCAGCTTCGTAACAGCGAAGGCGATCTGCGTGAGGTCCAGCAACAGGTGGCGTCCCGACTTCCTGCCGCTCAGGTACTTCAGCGGGCCCAGACGCCAGGTGGCGCCAACGGATTCGGCCTCCCACTGACCGTCCTTATCGGAGCCCTCCTTGGAGCGATGGCCGGTGTCGTCCTTGCCTTCTTGCTCGAGAGGCTCGACACCACGGCTCGCGACGAGCAGGACGTGGCCGTGGCGCTGGGAACCTCTGTCATTGGCGCCATTCCGACGCTGGGAATCGGCGGACGGGTCGGAACCGGCAGCCTCATAATGTTGTCGTCGAGTGGGTCGTCCCGATTCACCGAGGCTCGCGAGGCGTTTCGCCGCCTACGAAGCTCGGTCCAGTTCCTCAACTCGTCGAGCGGCATTAGCTCGATCATCATTACCAGCTCGACGCCGGCCGAAGGAAAGAGCCTTACCTCGGCCAATCTGGCCATCGCATTGGCCCAGAATGGCTCTCGGGTGGTTCTTGTCAGCGGTGACCTTCGGCGCCCCACGCTTGAGCGAATGTTCGCCATGGAGGCCAATCGGCCGGGCTTGTCCGACTACCTGGCCCACGCCGCCGAGCTAAACGCCGAAAAGGTGCCAGGTATCGACAACCTGTGGCTCATCAGGGCCGGTACACCGCCGGACAATCCCGGTGAGCTGCTCAACTCTGACCGTTTCGAGCAGATGCTCAAGGAACTCGAGCGGGAGCGAGTGGAGTACATCATCGTCGACACCCCGCCGGTGCTCAGCACGGCCGACGCAGTGTCCGCTGCCAGGTTCGTGGACGGTGTGATCGTCGTAATCGACACCGAGCGCACCGACACCTCCGACCTGCTTCAGGTCCGTAGCGATCTCGAGCGCAGTGGATCCAAGGTTCTGGGCGCGGTGATGAACCGTCAGACAAACTCCCGTGGCGGCGTGTTCCGACGGGACCGCTACACCAGCTGATGACCCTTCTACACGACCCGGCACCGCCACAAGCCACGGTCACTGTCGAAGGTATCGATATAGGGGGCGCCCTTCAACGGCGGGTGGATCCAAGATTCGCTCCTCCCCCGACCCCGGGATTCCTCGAGCGCTGGATGGTTATCGCCACCGTCTTCGTTCTCATTCACGGGCTGCCGGTTGACTGGTTTCAGACCAGAGCCGGATTTAAGGCCCAAGACGGCAACCTCAAGATGGTCGTCGCCCAACTCGCTCTAATGATGCTGGGCATCCTACGAGTCGCCGGCTACCTGGATTGGCTAATCAGGGCTATCAAGCTGGATGGACTGATCTTCGCCTTCGCCGGCCTGGCTGTCGCATCGACACTTTGGTCCCCGGACCCGTTCGAGACGGCCAAGCAATCCTTTGTACTGGCCGTAGTGACGCTGTACGCCGCCTACCTCGTTCTCCGCTTCACGCTTCGTGAGATCATTGTTCTACTGGCCCGAATGTTTGTGATCAGCGGATTGATCAACCTCGCCTTCGTTTTTGCCGTACCCCAATTCGCCATCGACGGCGATCTGTGGGACGGGGTGTTCTTCCAGAAAAACGCACTGGGATTCACCGCTCTGCTGGCAGTTCCGATTCTCTTGGCGGCCGGCAGAGAAGCCGGACAGTTCCGTTTCATTTACTACCTGTCGGTACCAGTGCAGTTTGTGCTCCTGTTTGGTTCACAGTCGAAAACCATGCTGGTGGCCACAATCGCATCTGTAGCACTGCTCTTCCTCTACCGAATGTTTCGTGGCCGTCGAACACTCAGGGGCGCGGTTCTGCTGGGCGTTTTGGTGGCCTCGTTGTTCACCGTAGGATTTGCCACAGCCAACCTGGGGCTGCTGACAGACTTCCTGGACAAAGACGTCACTCTCACCGGGCGAATCCCACTTTGGCAGGATCTGCTTCCACTGGTCTCGGCTCGGCCGTTCCTTGGCTATGGCTACGAGGCGGCGTTCGCCGGATTCTTCAGCCCAGTCCACGATATTTGGGTCACGATTGGGTGGCGGCCGACTCACGCTCACAACGCCATCATGCAGGTGTGGATGGAGCTCGGGCTCGTGGGCGTAGCGGTCTTTCTTGTCCTCTTCGTTCGTGGCATGACCCGGGCCCTGAACATGTTAACGGTGGTCCCCGGCGCGGTTGGACTGTGGCCCCTCGTCTATATCTCGGCCGCTCTATTGACCGGCATCACCGAGTCGGGCATTGTTCACTCGCTTGTCGGATGGATGCTTTTCGCCGTGGCAGCCATGTCGGCCTCCTACCACACCTCGGAGTCGGTGCCGGTGTAAGACGTCGCAGGCCCGTCAGCTGGGCCGGCTATTGGCGGAACGCAGCGTGAGCGCCGACCGTGGCCTCGGCCGGATCTCGATCAAGGCCGTTGTAATCGTAGGTCAGAAGCGGATTTACCCTGGCGGCCAGTCCCACCGCTGAACTGTTGGGAAGCGGTCGGAAGTCGGCCTCGCTTTCATCGACCGAGGGGTTCCGAAGCCCCGGATCAGCCGATTCGACGATGTCTCCTCGGGACGTATCGCCGGGGTCACCTTCGGTGATGACCAGATTGCCGTCGGTGTCAACGTTTTCGGCGCTGCTATGGAGTAGACCTGGCAGTCCCGCCCGAGGCCACACCAGGTTGTTGAGAAACCTGACGTTGGTCGCCTGGCCGGCCACCAACTCACCCCGGCCCCCGTCCAGCGCTTCGGTTCGGCCGTTGTTGAAGGTGGTGTTGTACATCACATCCACGTTGTTGGTCTTGAACACCATCACCGCCCGACCACCGTTGTCAAAGATGACATTGTTGGCCACCAGCACCCGACCGGTGTAGATGGTGTCACGGCCTTCATCAATGATGATGCCGTTGCCGTCCGTGATCACGGCGAAGTCTTTCCAGCGGGACTTGACCCGATTCTCGTTTCGATAGACCCGGTTCCCGAGGATGCGGTCGTGGTAACCGTCCGAGTCGGGGGGTTCGCCATTGGTCTTGGAATGCCACAACGAAATTCCGCTGCCCTGCACTGAGCTCCAGAAGGCGTTCTCGAACACCTCGTTGTTGAGGATGGCCAGATTAGAACTCTCCACAGCTGAGATTCCGCTAGTGGGCATGTTTGAAAGTGTGTTGGCAACCAGCCGAACATGGTTTGAGTTGCGAACCAGCAACGCGTTTCCCCACGGATCGCTGGTCTCGTCATAGCCTTCGCCGCGCACCGTAAGGCCAGCCACTTCGACGTAGTTGGCCTGAACCTCGAATCCGTTGCCGTTTGAGGCGATGATGATAGGGCTGTGTCCCGGCGCGTTCTGGACGGTCACCCACGCGTCAGGGGTGCCCCCACGTCGCAGGATGTAGTGAGCATTGCCCGGCTCCAAAAGATCGGTGTAGGTTCCATCCATCACGTATACGGTCTCGCCCGGCTCAACCTGATCGAGAGCCGCCTGAAGGGACCTCAGCGGACTTTCCAGGCTCGAACCGTCGTTGTTCTCCTCGCCAAGCGCTGCGCTGACAAAGATGGCGTTGGGGTTCAAGGTCGTCGATGTGGCATCAACGGGCGCTTCTTGGGCCGTGGTGGTTGGCGGCGCCGGCTGAGGTACCCTCATCGCAGGCTCAGGGGCAATCCGTTCGGCCAGTGTTCCTGTCGGACCGTACGCCGGAGTGTCTTGAAGGCCAAAGGACGCAACCAGCAGCGCCACGCCCCCGGCAACGGCCAGTACGACTTTGGCGTAGCGCGACGACGCTGCCGACGTAAGGGCACCAAATTCGTCCCTAACACGCGTGATGCGAACACGTGTTGTGCGGGCGACACGACTATCCGCCTCTTCGGGCGGGCGGCGGATCTCGGTTTTCATGCCTCAGTGTGACGCGTCAACGCCATTCCAACTTCCCTCTGACTCCCGTCGAAGCAAAACCTAGGCTATCGCGCCGTCCGCCGTTATCAGGAGCACTTCGCCGGCAACGTTCTTGGTCGGCCCGCCTGTTGCCCAACCCCGGACGGTGTTCGCTTTAGCCGTCGAGGGCGAGATGGCGGGTTCCGGCCCAGTTGGGTTGCTGCCGGTTACAAGGCACGACCGGTGAAGCGCCGCAACGAGCCGCCGGGGCTCATCCCGGAGCGACGGCTCGCCAGCGCTTCCACAATCCCGTCGGTGAAGTTTTGAACCATGGCATCGATCGAGTAGGTTTCGGCAGCCACGTGGCAACCGGTCTGCAAACGTTGGAGCTCGGATCTATCGTCCAGGACACTGCTCACTGCCTCGGCGTATTGTGCCGAAGTGCTGTCCCTGGGCAAGACAATGGCGTTGTCGGGCGAGAGGTAGTCGACCTCGTGACTGTGATACGCAAGGTCCTCAGTGATCATCGGCGACGCGGTGGCGAACGACTCCACAACGTGGAGGCCGGCCAGACCGGGGTGAACGGTGACTTCGGCGATTGAGCCGACAGCGGCCTTATCAGCGCCGAACCGAGCACCGAGGACATGCAGCCACGGACGGCTGGAGGCCGCTTCCGACAACACTTGAGCGTCGTCTCCGGCACCCAGCGCAATGAACTCAAAATCGTCTCTGTCGGCGGCGACGGCATCCAACACCTCGAGCAGGAACGGCACCCGCTTCCAACGATCCAGAGCGGACACAATCCATCCCACCCGCTTGTCCTCACGGCGAAGCCGATCAACGAGCGAAGCCACATCGTCGCTCGGAGTCGACGTCGGATTGCGAAGTTCGGTGACGTCGACCGAGTTCTGGACGACGGTGATGCGATCGGTGTCAACGCCGATCGACTCGAAGACCGTCTTCGACTGTTCGGTGTAGGCGAAGATCCAATCAGCCCACTTCGTCACTTTCGACTTCACCCCCTCAGCCAGTTCATTCGCTTCCAACGGGTTGAAGTTGTGTCCGTGCCCCCACAGCGCAACCGCCGGGCCGCCGATGCGGGACAGAGCCATCATGGGATAGTTCAGCAGCAGACCGGTCTCCTGCTGGAGGATGAGAAGGTCGGTGCCGCGAAGTCGGCTGAGCACCGGCTGAGCCGTCAGCTCCAACCCTTTTACCGTCCACAGCCTGTTTGGCACGTACTCCGCCCACGGCACCACTTCGGAGTCGTTCCGGCGTCGACGACTCGACGGCGGATCTCCGTGTATGAGCCGCACGGTCACGCCTCGCTCAGCCGCTGCCTGTCGCACGCGATCGTAGAACGGGACACGGTACTGGGGCACCCACTCCATCACGAACGCCACGGTCGGAGAGTCCTCGCTGACAGGCGGGGAACCACCATCTGTCGAGTCCGGTTCGTCGGTCATGGATTCCGCTTCTTTCGACAGACAACAACGCCGACCAGCACCGTACCGGCAGCGCGATCACACGAAAGGGTAACCGCTAGGGAGCAACGAATGGCGTCGCACGACCGAGCGGTCGAAGCGGGCTCTCCATGCCTTGCCGGCGCATCCGGCAAGGCCAGGTGAACGGCGTCAGCGGAATAATTCGAGCCGACCCGCCAGGACGGGTCGGGCAAGCCTAAATGGACTCGATCTTGTCGCCGTAGGCATCCGGGGCGAAGCGACGTCTGGCATCAAGCACAAAGTCGGCGTGGCCGGCGATGGTGTCGTAGTCGAAGGCGTCGTGGTCGGTCACAACGACAACGGCATCGACCTCCGCCAACCGACTGGGGTCGAGAGCGACACGGGCGACATGATCGTCAAGTTCGAAGTCTTCGACAATCGGATCATGAACCTCGACAACGGCGCCGAGATCCAGCAACTTGCGGATTAGAGGTATGGCCGGGCTTTCACGGGTGTCTCGAATGTTCTTCTTGTAGGCAACTCCGAGCACCAGAACCCGAGAGCCGTTGACCGGTTTGCGGCGACGATTCAGACCGTCCTGGAGACGCTCGACCACATGGACAGGCATTTCATGATTGACATCGTTGGCCAGCTCAATAAACCGAATCTTGTGTCCGAGCACCCGTTCGGTCTGCCACGAAAGGTACGACGGGTCGATAGGCAGGCAGTGACCACCAACACCAGGACCCGGGTAAAACGGCATGAAGCCGAACGGCTTGGTCTTGGCCACGTCGATGACGTCCCAGATGTCCACGCCCAGCGCTCCGGCGCTCATCGCCAACTCGTTCATTAGAGCGATATTGACGTGGCGAAAGGTGTTCTCAAGCAGTTTGGCGAATTCGGCCTCTTTGGTGCCGGCCGCAGGTACGACCGTGTCAACCAACTGTCGATAGAAGTTGGCAACGGCGGCAGTCGACACGGCATCGATACCCGACACCACCTTGGGCGTGGTGGTGAAGTCCCACCGCTCATTGCCCGGGTCGATGCGCTCGGGCGAGTACCCGACCTGGAACTCAACACCAGCACGAAGCCCGGACGCCGTCTCCAAACCGTGGCACACGATCTCCTCGGTAGTGCCCGGGTAGGTGGTTGACTCAAGGATGACAAGCGTTCCTGGTCGAAGAAATGACCCTAGGAGGTCAACAGCCTCGACAATATACGACACGTCGGGTGTGCCGTCTCGAAGCGGCGTCGGAACCGTGATGACGGCAATGTCGAAGTCCAACAAATGGGCGGCACTCTCGGTTGGCAGATACCGGCCGCTTTCGAGCATCGACCGGATGGTGGCGTCATCCACGTCGTCAACGTGGGAAACACCAGTTACCAGACCAGAGATCTTATTCTTGTCGACGTCGAATCCGACTACGTCGAAGCCGACCTCAACCGCTCGCACCGCCAAAGGCAGACCTACGTAGCCCTGCCCCATAACCACCAGCTTCCGACCATCCCGGTTCGCCTCAAGGGACCGGCCGGTGCCTTCCTCGCTCGTCGCCACGTGTTCGTACCTCCACCTCGGGCATAGAACTACCTGACGCAGCCACGCCCCGGCCGCGTCAGTCGAAGAATTTCCATGGTCAGAATAGCCGCGCTCCATCGACACTCACCTATAACGTCCTACCCACAAATACCAGTGATCAGTGTCTGACATGAGCGAAAGAACCTAGACTTGTCGTCGTCGGAGTGGCGCGACCTCATTCAGTGCTAGACAGGTAGTAGGTGCTGCGTAGGTAGGCGGAAGGGTGTCCATGTCGCTTGGTATGCGAAAGATCACATTTTCTGCGATGTTGCAGCGGATCGCTGATCTTGTCGTTCTTGCCGTTGGCTGGAGTCTGACTCTCGTCATCTCCAACATCACCATTCAGGAAATCCGATCAGATCAGCGATCCATCGCACTCACCCTGGTTGCTGTGGTCACCACCGCTCTGATTCTTGAGCGCCGAGATCTTTACTCCGGCCGACCTTCGCTTCCCCGAACCGAGGAAATTTCACGGGTCTTCGTCGCCGTCCTCGGAGGCTCCGCCTCAGTAGCGGTGGCGGCGGCGTTCCTCGACTGGCACATCGGAGCCTGGGAGCTTTTGATCGGCGGGGTCACCGTATTCGCCGCCCGAACGCTGCTGCGAGGGCTGATCCGATCACTGGGAACCGAACTTCCCAGTACGGTCAGCCCGTCTCGGGTAGTCATCGTCGGAACCGGGCACGAAGCCAAAGAACTGGCTCAACTTATTCAAGATCACCCCGAAGCGAGATTTGAACTGGCGGGTGTTGTCGGCAATCTCGGTGTGGCCGAACGAAGCGGACTTGCCGACTACTGGATCGGACCTACCGGTCGGCTCATCGAACTGATGCACCAGCACTCGGTGCAGGGTGCTGTCGTAACCGCCACCGGTTTTCGGGGTGAACAGTTCCGCAACATCACCCGAGAACTGTTCGGCTCCGGCTACGACGTGCATCTGACAACCGGGGTGAGCCGAATGTGGGAGGGCCGCTTCGACGTTCGCTCGCTGTCCCACGAACCCATCATCGTGGTTGGCCGCAACAGTCCCCCGTCGTGGCAGCGGCTGGCCAAGCGGAGCGTCGACATTCTGGGAGCGTCGGTGGCGCTGCTACTGGCGTCGCCGGTTATGGCACTGACGGCGTTGGCCATATGGGTCGAGGACCGCGGGCCGATCGTGTACAGCGCTAAACGGGCGGGCCAACGGGGCGAATACTTCCCGATGCACAAGTTTCGCTCGATGGTGACCAACGCCGACGAGCTGAAGCAGCAGATGGCGGAAATGAACGAACGGACCGGTCCCCTGTTCAAGGTCTCGCACGACCCCCGCATCACCAAAGTCGGGCGCCTTATCCGTGAAACCTCGATCGACGAGCTTCCGCAGCTGTTCAACGTGCTGAAGGGCCACATGAGCCTGGTCGGGCCGCGGCCCGCACTGCCTGAGGAGGAACGGGCCTTCGATGAGGAGCTCCGTGAGCGATTCAAGGTTCGGCCGGGAATTACCGGGCTCTGGCAGGTTGAAGCCCGTTCGAATGCGGCCTTCAACGCCTACCGCCGCTTGGATCTCCACTACGTCGAGAACTGGAACATCGGTCTCGATCTGCGAATCCTGTTGGCCACGGCCGAACAGGTCATCGTGACGGTGGCCCTGCTCCCGCTCAGAGCGCTTCTGCGCCGCGGTGACGCCGAGACGGACGCCATTGTCGCCAATGAAACATCGGTCTCTTCAGCAGCCGACATGGCCGCTGAGGACGTGGACGACGTGGTGATCGACCTTCGTCGGCGCAACCGGGATCGATTGGCCGCAGCCGAAAACGCTGAGGCCGCTCGCAAAGAAATGGTGCGGCGGGCTACGGTGACCACGCCGATCGAGCGGCCGCCACTCCCCCGCCCACCTCGCCAATCAAACTAGGTAGCCAGCGCAGGTTGGTTTGAAGGTCAGCGCGGTGCTACTGGCTCCTCACGCAGGCCGCCATTCGCTCTAGAAACGAAAGTCCCAGCTGCGGGTTGGCCAACCGCTGAGGCGTGGTGGGGTTGGGCCGTCAGCAACGAAGCCGTGGTAGGCCAGCTTGAAGCTGAGATTCTTTCCGCTGGCCGCCGGGTTCCCGGCGGCAAACAGGTCACGGTTTACGTCTACACCCTTGAACGCCTCTTCGCAAAAGCCGAATTCGATGTTTGTGGTGGCGCTATGGAGCAGGGCGGTGATGCTGTTGTGGTAGAAACCTGAGTCGCGGTGTCCGGTTTCGATGGTGAAGGTGACGACTCGGCCTGGGTGGTCGGCGCAGTCAACGAGGAAACAGTCGTCGATGTAGGGGTTGTCGGTGGCGATCATGACCCACAAGCTGGGGATGAGCGCGTCTTCGCCTGTAAGGGCGTTTGCGGTCGCTGTGCCGTTTTGGATGGTGCCGGGGGTGCGCCATGCGATGGCGGCTTCGGTTGCTTCGGTGGCTGAGACGGGTACCTTGCCGGGGAAGATGGTTCGGGCGGATTGTGGTGGTTTTGATGTGTCGAGTCCGTTGACCAGGGTGAACCATTCCCGCAGGTCGGGTGGTAGGTCGGTGCCGACGGCTTCGGCCAGATGGTCCAGTTCTGCCGGGGTGGCTGGTGGCCCGAGGCGTTTGT
>JAHDFR010000002.1:52407-66748 GCA_020628065.1 Acidimicrobiales bacterium | reverse complement strand
GGCATCAAAATATTGTTCAAGCGCGGCGGAGAGTTCACTCATATGAACGGACCGTAGTCGGTGTTCAGCAGATGGTTTGTGATCGTTGAATGGTCCCGTTCGCGGGGAGTGGGAACACGAGGGGAACTGTGGTCTTAGGTCGCCGGAGTCGGCTACCTACCGACGGGCGGTGTGGACTACCAGAGCTTCCAGGGGGCTTCTCCTGCGTTCCACAGATCATTTAGCGCTGTGTACTCGCGGAAGGTGTCCATTCCCATCCAGAACCCGGTATGAGGCTCCAGCCGGAGGCGTCCCTGGCGGGCCACCTCTTGGACCGGATGGTGCTCAAAGAAATGAAGTGGTTCGTCCTGGGGCACGAAGTCCAGGAACTGTCGTCGGAAGGCAAAGAACCCGCCGGACACCCAGCCCTCGCCAGGCGGCTTCTCGGCGAAACTTGTGACCAAGCCGTCGTTCACCGCCAACTCGCCGTAGCGGGATGTGGGGTGAACTCCGGTTACCGAGCCGATCAAGTCGGTTTCGGCGGTTTCGGCCAGGTTCCGCAGCTGCGTCGATACGTCGACATTTCCCAATCCGTCCCCGTAGGTCAACATGAAGTAGTCGTGATCGATGAGGTGGGCGACCTTGGCCAACCGCCCGCCGGTTCCGGTGTCCATACCGGTGTCGATCAGCGAGACTTCCCAATCGTCAAGAGGCTCCTCCTGGAGCACTTCGGTGTCCTGCTTGCGAACGTGAACCCGAAGGTCGGAAACCATCTCGGGGTATTGCAGAAAGTACTGTTTGATGTCCCACGCTTTGTAGCCAAGGCACAGGATGAAGCGGCGGAAGCCATGGTGGCCGTAGAGCTTCATGATGTGCCACAGAATCGGCTGATGACCGATGTTGATCAGCGGCTTGGGAAGCATCTCCGATGCTTCGCGGATACGGGTTCCCTGTCCGCCGCAGAGGATCACGACGGGCACGTCGGCTGGATCTGGATGGTTCACGGGCACACACGCCTTTCAGATTGTTCCCTCGATACGCCACTCTCACCGTTGCTCCTCGGGCGGAGGAGCGCTTTGGCCTATACCGGACCGCTGGGCGGTGCGCCGGATCGACGGGCCGGGCCGGCGCCCAACACCATCGGGTCGCCTTCCGCCGATGGGCGGCCTTCAGGCATGGCTGTGAGATCTATCGGCTCCGACCGGCCGCCTCGGCCACCCGAGCCACCTCGGATAGCTCCGTCGGCGGCGAAGATCTGCCCACGAGCCGGGCGACGGGACGGGTTGGAGATAACCGGCAGGAGCTTGTCCCGCAGGCTGTCGAGCTGGCGGGAAAGATCGGCCAAACCGTCGGATTTCTGACGAGAGAGGGGCACAGCCAACACCACTGCGTCGGCCATGGCCGAGATCTGCAGTGTTGAGGCCAGGTCCAAAGCCGGGCCACAGTCGACCACGACAATCTGGGCCTTTCGTCGGGCGGCTTCCAGAACCGGCGAGACGGTGTCTCGTCGGAGCGAAGCGGCGCCACGGCTCGGGCCAAGACCAAGAACGCTGACTTCGGGGTCCATCGTTCGGGTGAACACCGAACGCCCCCGCTGATCGATCAGCGCGCCGTCATTAAGTACTACGGCCGGCACGCCACCATCCTGGGCAGCGTTGAAGATGGCGGTAATTCTGGGATCGCGGACGTCACCGTCGACCAGCACCACCGAAGATCCTCCACTGGCAAAGCGCTCAGCCATGGCCAGCGCCATCGTGGTGGTGCCAGAGCCCCTCTGGGATCCGACCACGGCCACCGTCAAGGGCTCGTTGATACGGGCCTTCGCCTCGGCCCTCACACAAAGCTGATCAATAACCGGAACAGCCGAGCGTGGCAGCGACTGGAACGCTGCCAGCGGCTGTCGGGCCAAAGAACGGTAGTGAGGAAGCTCTGAAACGACCGGAGCCCCCAGAATTTCCGATGCCATCTCGACGTCGAGCACCTTGTTGGAGAAACGGGCCCACGCCAGAGCGGCAACGATTCCCAGCATTGCACCGGCGAACAAACCACCGGCCAGCAGGAACTGGCCGCCAACAGGCACAGGCTCGCTGGGCAGCGTTGCGTCCTGAATAACCTCGGTGTTGACACGCAGACGCGACTCGGAAATGAGAATGTTGCGCTGCTGAATCAACTGGGTCAGCTCGGACTCGACCACGTTGCGTTCGCTGATACGGGCCGGATCGAGCAAGTCCCCAGGTGGCAGTGGCGGGTAGGCGGTACGACGCTCCTGGAAGATTTCGAGGAACGGTTCGGCCTTCTCCTGGATTGCCTCGTTCAGGTTGGCCAGCTGATTACGGAGACGAGCGATTTCGGCATCGAGGCGCACAACCTCGTCGTTGTCGCCGGTGTCGGTGTCGAGTGTGGCCATGTAGGTGTCCACGTAACTCTGTGCAACAGAGCGGGCCAGATCCGGGGTGGCGAAGGTGGCGACAATGGCCACCACATCGGTCTCGGGATCCTGCTCGACCTCGACCGCCTCACGGACGTCGGTCAGCGACAGGTTGTTCTCCTGAGCAACCTGATTCACCAGCGAAGCGGACTCAAGAACACTCAACTGGCCGATCACGTAGCGATTCGGGTCGCTCTGGAGGAAGGTGATTCCGCCGACCGTCGGCTGAACAATGTTGATCCTGGCCTCGGACTGATAGTCGGTACTGGTTGGCGGGTCGCTCAGTAGGCCGGGCAGCGATCCGAGAAGGGCGAACAGCGCAACCAGCCAGAGCCGACGGCGCAACGCCGAGAGTACAAAAGAGAGTTCCATTTAGGTGTACCTTCCCAGGCAGGCGATCGTCTTAGGACCACTCCTCTGCCCGTCTAGCCTACAACTTCATCCTTCAGGGCGTTGGGCGCGCTCCGACACCAGGCCGACCACTCGGCCGGTGGCAATGGACGCCCTACGGAGGAAGTAGGCGGCTGTCATTCGATCTACAGACTGCCCGTTCGGTCGCAGAGCACCAAGGCCGTCATTTGATTCTTGCTCGCCGGGCAGACCGCGCCGAGCCAGAATCTGGCTGAACCCGATGCCGTAGAGATAGTGCTGATGCATCATCGAGCGGATACCGCGGCGGTGCCGGTAATACATGATGGCTTCACCGCAGTATCCGAGCTGCACCCCGTGATCCAGCAGTGCCCACGAAAAGGCGATGTCCTCACCCCGGGTCAAGCCGACGTCAAACCCACCGACCGCCTCAAACGGAAGGCGTTTCACCCCCATATTGGCCGAGACCAAGTAGTCGTGACCAAGGAACTGAGGCAGAGCCTGCGGGGTGGCCGGCGGTCTCCAATGCTCCTGTCCGGGGACGGCCAGGAGCTCTTCGTCCAAGAACCCGCCAACAGCGTCGTAGTACTCAAGAGCCTCGACCATCCGCTCAATCCAAAAGCGGTCGGCGATATCGTCGCCGTCGCAGAAGAGCAGAACGGATCCGGAAGCCTTTTCAGCGCCCACGTTTCGAGCGTGAGAAGCCGAGCGGATATCCGATGAGTCGACCACCGTGGCCGCCAACGTCGAATGATCCTTCAGCAGGTTCCGAAGAGCCTGCTCATGCTCAAGGTTGTTGCTGTTCAACGACAGCACCAACTCGAAGTTCTTGCCGTAGGACTGTCCACCCAGGGCTTCAAGCTGAGCGGGCAGAAACGCATCAATCCGCCCTACCGGCATTACCACAGAGACATCAGCCATCGGCAGAGACTCCCTTCCGTCGCTTGGCCACCCGCCACTCATCGAAGACGAGCGGAAGAAACCGGACGTCGCGAATGAAGTATCGGTGGAACAGTCTTCTCGGTTCTTGAAGGAACCGGTGGAACCATTCCATACCGAATGAGACGACCCAGTCGGGCGCCTTGTCGGTCAATCCGAGATGAAAGGCGAAAGACGCTCCCAGCCCCATCGCCATTGGCGGCTCGCCGGCGTCAGCGGGCCATTGGCGAAAAACGGATTCGGCGATGAGAAGATCTTTTGGAAACCCAATCCCGGAAAGCACGAATCTGGTTCCCAGCCGCCTGGCATCATCCACCACCTCGGCGGCCAAACGATCGATGCCTTCCTGGTCCTCACGGTCAAGCATCGGCGCAACAATCGCGTTGGCCTTTGGGTGCTGATCGGCCAAGCCTCCGGCAACGTCCTCCGATGAGGCAATGACGGTCACCGGGATCCCCTGATCGATGAATCTCGGCCAAAGCTCGGTGAACAACAGGCGTCCGGCCAGTCGAGTGGCCAGCGGCCGGTCGAGCAGCCTCGATGCCATGACAATCGGCTGTCCGTCGGGAAGACAGAACTGCGAACCAAGCAGCACACCGGTCTCGACTGAGTCAGGCCGTTGCGTCATCTGGACGATGATGTCGACGTTTGGGGTGACCACACATGGAAGCTGACAGGGACCAGCCGGCTCAAGCCGGTTGATTATGGCGTCGGCGACCTCCGCCATGTCGGCGCAGTCAACAAAGTCCAGATTAAAGATTCGGCGTCGAGGCAGATCGTCGACTACCGATATCTCTGCAGGGGCCGTCGGCTCCAAGCCGATCTCGTGGCTTTCATCGGCCGGCGTACGCCAGGTATCACTCATTGTCGTCGCCCCCCACCAAGGCTGTGATCCAATCGCCACACACGTTGATCTCCCATAGCAGGCTCCACCTCATCGTAGCCCGGTGAGCAGCCGAGGCTTCGCCGGGCCGATCCGTTAGAAGAATTGCCCTGGATCCCGTAACTCGTTATACCCATCGACTCAACTTCGGTATTGATCATGCAGTCACCGAGGCTTCCAGACGCCCTCTTCGCTGACGATCGGCGTGGCGCTGATAGACGAACAGGGCTATCCAACTGGCGAGGGCCAGATAGGCCTCACTGACCAGTGTGGCCACGACCGCTCCCTGCCAACCCCGTCCGGGGATGAGAGCAATGTACAAAACTACGGCCACGACGGCTGCCAATGTGAAAACAATGGCCCGTTCAGGGGCACGGCCGAGACCCAACAGCCCGTTCATCGGGGTGCTGCTCAAACCGATCAGAGGCAAGAACAGCAGGAGCCATGGGACCATTCGTCTAGCATTGCCGAAATCTCCCACCAACAGAATCGGCTCGACAATCGGCAGCAACACATAGATGGCGCCCGCGGCCAGGCAGCCGATCAGGAACATGAACGCCGTCAGACTGGCTGATCTCCGAAGGTGGTACCCGTCCGACTCGTCGCCCTCGCCGAGAAACCGGTGGAACGCCGCCTGAGCGATGATCTTGAGCGGCAACGACCCGAACTCGACCACCCTGTAGGCCGCACCGTACACACCGTTCTGAAGCACGAAACCGTAGTTCTCCAACGCCACCTTGTCACCGTTCAGCTGAAGATTGGCGGCTCCCATCGGGAGGGCGAAAGCTGCACTTCGACTGGCCGTTTTGCGGTCGGGCAAACCCAGACGGAGACGGTAGCCGATTGACGGCAGCAGGTAGGTCAACAACCAGGTGGCATAAAGGCCGTACAGGACGACGTAGGCAATAGCCAGATTACGGATCGTGAGTTGACCGACGAAGAACAGCCCAAGAACGGCGACGATCTTCAGCAAGATCGTTCCGATCCTCACCTTCATCATGGCCACATAGTCGACCGCAGCCTGAACCAGCATGGACCCGACGAACAACATCGAGTTGAAGAACAGTTCGCTGAAGACCAGAAGAACGATCTCAAGCGGCGTCAGATTGATCATGTAGAAGCCAAGAGCTATGGCGACACCGCTGAGCGCCACCCCACTCATCAACGCCATGGACACGAAGTTCCGAGCCAGTGAATCGAGATCGGCCGAGTAGCGCAGCCGCTCTTGAATCAGAGCCAATCCGGGCCCGGCGAAGGTAATCGCTCCCAGCGGACCAATGATGCCGTACATGCCGAGAAAGGAGCCGTAGACCGCCGTGTCCTGGTCGTAGGCCCGCTGAAGGACCATGAACGAACCCAGGGCGGCGACGGTGAAAGCCACCTGCTCGATGGTGGTCCAGACGGTGTCTTTGCCAAGCCCATCGAAGGCATGCCAAAGCTTGCTGATTGGCGCAGGAAGTCTCATTGGCCTATACCCAGCGGGTCATTTCCGAGGCCGGAGGGGCAAACAGCGCTGACTCCCGCTTGATCAACAGCACTTTCATGGCGACCAGGATTCCGAGGAAGCCGCCGAGCAGAACATTCTCGGAGAGCGCAATGAACAACTGGGCGAACATGATGCTGATTACCCACACGGCCAGATCGGGTTTCTTCCCCAGTGACTGCCACCCGGTTCGGAGAACGCCGAACCAGAGAACGGCGTAGACGACCATGCCAATAACGCCGATCTGAAGCATCAGGTCGAGCGGCCCGTTGTGAGCGTGGGAGTTCTTGAAACCGACCTCCCGCCAGAATCGATCGGTCTCCCGGGACACGTCCTCGAAGAAGAACAGCGCCCCGATACCGTGACCGAGGATCGGCCGCTGACCGATGGCGGTGATGCTGGCCTCCCAGATGAAGGTTCGACCGGAGAAGGTCAGATCTTTCCCGTAGGCGCTGGTAAGGGTGGCCAACGATGCCACCGCCCCGACCGCAACCCCCAGGAAACCAAGGGCCGAAGCGGCGAAAAACACCGTGCTGGTGCGCAGATCTTCTCGCTGACTGTTCTGGTAGATCCGGAGCCAGGCAATACCGATGGCGACCAGAAAACCGGCTGACAGACCAGTGGCCGACGTCGAACCAACCATTAAGACACCGATCATGCCTAGTGTCCCCCACCTCAAGGTGGGGTTCTCGTCGAAGATCATCACCGTGGCCACGCCGACACAGAGGAACGGGGTCATGATGTTCTTGTGGGGAAAGAAGCCGTGCCAACCGGGGTACGGGGGAACATTGGGATCTGGATCCAAGTGAACCCTGGTGGTCGGATCCACCGCCAGAGCGATGACGGTCACGACAATGGCAATGCGGACCACCCACAACATGGCCTGCATGAACTCCTTTTGCGGCAGCAAGCCGGCGACAATCGCCGTGGCCACTACTCCGGGAATCCAGCCACGAAGGATAAGCGCAGTTGGACCGGTGTCAATGCTCCAGGCAATGGAGGCCGTACATATCCCGACGATGGCCAAGACGCTGATCGACACCGGAAGTTGCATCAAAACAGACTTCGGGGCCAACAGAATGGTGCCTATCGCCATCAGCAGCGGAAGCAGACCGAGGGTAGGAGGCAGGAACAACCCGCCGATCACCTGGAAGTTCCAGAACATGGCCAACCCGAGGGTCGCCTGAGCAGCCAACGTCCCAAGTGGGCCCATTCGGTGGCCCTGCGGATCAAACCGGGTTGCGCCCTCCGGTCGTGCTGTCTGCATCAACAAAATCCTATCACTGAGAACGGGCTCAGCTTCCGTCAGGTTGGGCCAATCCAGATGAGAAATTCGACCAGTCGCGGCCGGTCAAGCCGGCTGCATCAACCGGAGGAATCTCACAGGACTACGCCTTCATCGCCCAACAACACCCGCAACTCCGGAACCAGACCGTTGGAAGAATCGACGCAGTAGGCGTCAGCCAACCTGATCGCTTGTTGTTCGTTGAGGTGGATGAACACCGGTGAATCGCCCGGGTGCTCGGACAATACCTGCTTAAGACGATCAATCACGTTGTCCGTGAGACGATCGGGCCTGATATCGAGCCGAAGTGGAGGGGCCGATCCGAGCAATTCCGCTTCGAAGACCTCAAGCGACTGGATCATGATCTTTGGTTCATCGTCACGCTTGTCCACCCGGCCCCGGGCGACGACGATTCGATCATCCTCGAGCAAGTGGCCGTAGTCCGAATAGGTCCGGGGAAACACCATGGCCTCGAGCCCGTCGGTGAGATCCTCAAGGACGAATACGGCCATAAGGTCACCCTTGCGGGTCCACTTCTTCTGTAATGCCGTCACCACACCGCCGATGGTCACCATCTCGCCATCCTCGCGATCGACCAGATCGGCGATGCTGTCATCGGCTTTGCGTTTCAGCGCTTGCTCGATGCCCATTAGCGGATGGTCGGAAACGTAGAGACCCAGCATTTCTTTTTCGAACGACAACCGTTGCGACTTCTCAAAGTCGACATCGGTAATGGCGGGGCGGTCGTCGAAGCTGGGCTCCTCATCCCCCATGCCGCCGAACAGTGTCATCACGCCCATGTCGTGCTGGCGACGAGACGCCACCGTCTGATCGACAATGGCCTCGAAGGCCAACAACAGACCCTTACGAGGGTGGCCAAGCGAGTCGAAGGCTCCTGCCTTGATTAACGACTCAAGCGTTCGCTTGTTCAGAACCTGGTAGTCGACCCGCTCGCAGAAGTCGAGGAAAGACTCAAACGGACCGTTTTCGCTCCGTTCGGCAATGATCAGTTCAACCAGCGCTTCGCCCACGTTGCGTACCGCCGACATGCCGAAGGCGATGGCATTCAGATCTCCGCCTTCGGGGTCGGATATCGAAGTGAAGTCAACGTCGGACCGATTGACGTCGGGGACGAGCACTTTGATGCCCATCTGGCGACACTCGTTCAGGTAGATCCCGGCTTTGTCAAGGTTCGACTTGACGCTGGTAAGCAGGCAGGCGAGGTACTCAACCGGGTAGTTGGCCTTGAGGTAGGCCGTCTGGTAGCTGACGAAGCCGTAGCCGTAGGAGTGGCTCTTGTTGAAGGCGTAGTCGGCGAACGGCTCGATGATGTCGAACCACTTGGTGCCCAGGGCCTCGCCGTACCCGTTGTTCTCGCACCCCTCTACGAACTTGACCCGCTCCTTGGCGATCATCTCACGGATCTTCTTGCCACAGGCTTTGCGCAGGTTGTCGGCGTCGGCCAGCGAGTAGCCGGCAAATTTTTGGGCGATCCTCATGACCGATTCCTGGTAGATCATGAGGCCGTAGGTGCTGCCTAGGATCTCCTTCGCATCGTCATGAAGGTAGGTGATCTCCTGACGGTTGTTCTTTCGGTCGGCGTAATCGTTGTGCATGTTCGCCGCCATCGGACCAGGCCGGTACAACGCGACCAGGGCGGCGATGTCTTCAAACGAGGTAGGCGCCATCGAGCGCATCAGTGCTCGCATTGGACCGGACTCCAGCTGGAAGATGCCAATGGATCGGCCCTCCCGCAGCATCTCATAGGTTGGCTCGTCGTCCAGGTCCACCGAGTCAATATCGAGCTCGACGCCGTGGACGTTCTGGATCATGTCCAGCGCGTCGGAGATGACATCGAGGTTTCGCAGACCCAGGAAGTCCATCTTGAGTAGGCCGAGATCCTCCACCCCGTTCATCTCGTACTGAGTGACGACCGGCGCCTCTTCGATCTCCTTGCCCGACTCCGGCTTGCGTTGAATGGGCAGATACGTGGTCAGCGGATCCTTGGTGATCACCACGGCAGCGGCATGAATACCGTCTTGGCGACGCATACCCTCGAGGCCGCGGGCGACGCGCACAACCTCGGCGACGTCGCGATCAGAGTCGACCATCGACCGCAGCTCGGATGCCGCTTTGTAACCGTCCTTGTACTTCTCCGACTCCTCGAAGCAGTACTTGAGAGGTGTGTCCCGACCCATGACCAGCGGCGGCATGGCCTTGGCCACTTTGTCGCCCACCGCATACGGGTAACCCAGCACGCGGGCGGCGTCACGAACGGCAGCCCGGGCCTTGATTTGCGAGAACGTCACGATCTGGGCCACGTGATCTCGGCCGTACCGCTCGGCGGCGTACCGGATCATCTCATCCCGATAGCGGGAGTCAAAGTCCATATCGATGTCCGGCATCGAGATACGGGAGGGGTTCAGGAAACGCTCAAAGAGCAGGTCGTACTCGATGGGGTCGAGATCGGTGATCCACAAGCAATAGGCCACGGCACACCCGGCCGCGGATCCACGTCCGGGACCAACACGAATCTTGGCGTCGCGAGCGTGTCGAATGAGGTCCCAGGTAATCAAGAAGTAGGAGCTGAAGCCCATGTTCTTGATCACGTCGAGCTCGTAAACCAACCGGTCGGTGATCTCATCGGTCAGCGACGCACCCCACCGGATCTTGGCCCCCTCCATGGTCAGATGGAGAAGGTAGTCGTCCGCACCATCGAACTGCTCGGGGATCGGAAAGTCCGGTAGTTGGGGCTTGCCGAATTCGATTTCGACGTTGGCCCGCTCGGCGATCCACAGTGTGTTGTCGCATGCTTCGGGGATTTCGGCCCACTGATCACGCATTTCCTGAGCGGTCTTCAGATAGTGCTGATCACCGTGGAACTTGAAGCGATCGGGATCGCTCATCAGGGACCCCGTTTGCACACACAGCAAGGCGTCGTGTGCCGTATGGTCGTGTTGCTCGGTGTAGTGGGAGTCGTTGGTAACGATGATCGGTGCGTTGATCTTCTTGGCCAGCTCAAGCAGTTTCGGGTTGGTCTCCCGTTGCTCGGGAATTCCATGGTCCTGCAGTTCGACAAACATGTTGTCTCGACCAAAGATGTCCTGCAGCCGGCCCGCCTTCTCCAACGCGTCCCGCTCGCTGCCGTTCATCATGGCCTGCAGGACCTGGCCACCCAGGCAGCCGGTGGTCACGATCAGACCCTCACTGTGGTCCGATAGCACTTCCCAGTCGACTCGCGGCTTGTAGTAATAGCCCTCCATGAAGGCTCTCGACGCCAACTGGATCAGATTTTTGTAGCCGGTATTGGTTTCCGCCAGCGCGGTCAAATGGTAGTAGAGCTTCTTACCACCGTCGGTCGTACCGCCGGAGTCGTCCATGCGGCCACGCCGACTCGGCCGCTCGGATCGCGACTCATCGGCTTGATACAGCTCGCAGCCGATGACCGGGTTTACCCCCTGGTCCTTGCAGGCCCGGTAGAAGTCGAGGACCCCGTACATGTTGCCGTGGTCGGTGATGCCCAACGCCGGCATTCCGTCCGCCGCCGCCTTGGCCACGAGCTCATCAAGTCTTGAGGCACCGTCGAGCATCGAGTACTCGGTGTGGACATGCAGATGAGTAAACGACGAACTCACCTAAGGATCTCCCTGTCCTGAAAGGTGCTGGCGCCGACGGCTTTCGACAAGTCGGGGCCACAAAGCACAACGATGTTATTTACCTCTTCGAATCTAGCCACCGTGAACGACTCGGCCAAGTCCTTGCGACATATTGAGCCGCCCAGCCGATCTGTACCGAACCATCGACCTCGGAACGGCGCCGGCCGGCGCAACCGGATGGAAGCTGGGTTCAGCTCCGGTCGAGTCCGCACAATTCTTAGAGATAGACCCCGCCACCGGGACCTTGTTGAGGCGGGGTTCCCGGCGGGAGCCCTTGCGTAGAGCGCTGCATCTGCTGTAGCTGGTCCCGGGCGGCCGCCTGCTGGGCAAACAGCGTGGCCTGGATACCGTGGAAGAGTCCTTCCAGCCAACCCACCAGCTGGGCCTGGGCAATACGCAACTCCGGACCGGTGGGAGTATCACCGTCTTCAAAAGGCAGGGCCAACCTCTCAAGCTCGTCACGGAGATCAGGCGACAGCGATGAGGCCAGCTCCTCAACTGAGGTCTGATAGATCTCTGCCAGGCGGTCCCGGCCGGGCTCGTCGAGCTCAGTAGCACGAACTTCCTCAAGCAGCTGCTTGATCATGGTGCCGATACGCATAACTTTTGCCGGTTCGGACACCGTGGCCTGCTCGACACCCTCATCGTCGCCGGGTACCACCGTTTGCTCAACGATCTCCGGCTGCTCCGGTTGGGGTTGATCACTCATTCATCTGCTCTCTTTCGAACTCTGTCGACGAAACGTCGTTATCGGCACCGCGCACCGCATCACAGTTGACCGACGAACGACGCGATCGACGGCCGGCCGAACGTTAGGCATCCACTCTACCTCTCGATGATCTTTGCAGTAGCCCGGTTCAAATCACTTGAGCACCATAGGCGCAGGAGGTCTCCGGACTCCGCCGCATCAGGCTGCTCGAGCCGTGCGACCGGGTAATCACGCGGTGGCGGTCACGCAGGGAACGTACATCTCAGCCGAGGTGAGCGAACCGTGGCGTCCGATGAGCTCAAACGGTCCGGTGTCGTCGGGGTCGAGGAAGCCGGTGTTGGTAAACGGCAGGAGAGCAACCTCGCCCAGCCGGTCCATGACATCTCTTGTCATACCCCGCCCGAACCACCCTTCGTCCAGGATCTCGTCGCGGCTTCGGACCCACGAGATGTCACCGTGGTGTTCCTCGGCCGCCTGTCGGACCGAGTCGACCCGTTCAGGCGAACAGTGAAGCCAGCGGAACCTGGCCTCGCCGGAAAACCCGTCGATGAGATCGGCCACGTCTCGATGCACTTCGACCAGGGAAGGCTCACAGTCAACCTGACCGTGATCGGCCGTGATGATGACCTGGGTTCCCGTCGGAAGGGCTTCGAGCAGCGCCGAGACCAGGCGGTCCGTGAACCTGAGTTCCGCTTCGTACTCGGACCGCAGGCCATACTCGTGGGCCACCTTGTCCACGCCGTCGTAGTAGGCATAGACAACAGGCTCGCCTTCACGCACCAATCTGGCCGTCTCGTGAACCAGAAGAGCGATCGTTCGGTACCCGACCAGGCGGCCACCGCGCAGATGGGCTTCGCTAAACCCTGAGCGGCGGAACTCCGCCTTGGTGACCAGCGGGATCGACTCTCCCATGAACGGGTCAAACGGTTGCAGCAACGACGGTGGAACGGTCGTTCGACAATCACCCAGTTCAGCCGTGCTCCATCGCAAGCAGTTGAATACCGAACCGTCCACCATCATGCGATAGCCGACCAGGCCATGCTGAGAAGGGGGCAACGAGGTCGTCAACGACGTCAACGCCGTCGCTGTGGTTGAAGGGGCCACAGTGGTTATCGGTCCACCGCTGAAGGCGGCGACCGTCGGCATGAGGTGGCTCCACTGCTGAAGCTGATCCCACCCGAGACCGTCGAGCACCAACAGAACCCGTGGCCCGGAATTGAGATCTATCGGGAGGCGATTCGCACCCAGCCCAGAAATCGACGGCATGACGTCGGTAAGACATCCGGAGTCGTAGGCGGGCGAGACAAGATTTCCCGATGCAGCGGCGCCGTTGTTGGAAGCGTCTGACATCGGCATCAATTGTGCCAGCGGGTCAGGCAACGTCCAATGGTCCGGCATGATTTCCCGGATACGTCTCATGCGGTAGGTTTATTGGCAGTGAGAGTCTCGACCCGCGGCGACTACGCCGCTCGTGCGCTTCTTTCCTTGGCGCTACACCAGGATGAAGGCGGGCCAACGACCGTACGAGATATTGCCGAACGTACCGGGTTACCACAGCCATACCTGGAACAAATTCTGTTAGCGCTCAAAGGGGCCGGACTGGTGCGCTCAAAGCGTGGGGTCGGCGGGGGGTACGTCTTGGCCCGCCACCCGAAGGAAATCAATCTGGCCGAGATCATCAGGGCCGCCGACGGGCCTATCACCCTCGGCGATTTCGGCGAGCCCCACACCGACGGCGCCTGCGACCATGAAGGGCAATGCGTGCTGTTGTCCATCTGGCACTCGTTAGGTGAAGAGATGCGGGCCAAACTGGAAGCCCACACTCTCGCCGACATTGCCGAGGTGGCATCAGGACAACGGCCTTGGCCTGAGATACTGAACGAGTCTTGAAAGCGGCCGCCAACCATGAGTGTTGACGACGAGAGTCAGGCAAGAGCCGACGAGCAGGCTGGCCCCGGCAACGCATCGCCGCCGACAATCGCGCAATCGGAAGTGTTGGAGTCAATCATCAAGCGCCGCCGGATGCGACGGAACTTCGACGACCGACCGATCGAGCCCGCCGTTCTGGAACAGATTTTGGAGACTGCACGTAGGGCACCGTCAGCCGGGCACACACAGGCCACGGAGTTTGTCGTACTCAATGGACCGGCGGCCACTGCTCGATACTGGGATGTGACGCTGAGCGGCAGCCGACGCCACAGCTTCCGATGGCAGGGCCTATTACGAGCCCCCGTCCTCGTCCTGGCGTGTACGCGTCCGCAGGCCTACACAACTCGCTACAGCGAGCCGGACAAGGCCAGCACCGGCCGAGGCAATCACCTCGACGATTGGCCTGTCCCCTACTGGTGGTTCGATGCCGGAGCGGCCGCTCAGAACCTACTGCTTCTCGCCACCGCCAACGACCTGGGGGCATGTCTCTTCGGGCCCTTCGATCACGAGAAGTCACTGAAGCAAACGTTCGCTCTCGACGACGATCTGCGGATAGCAGCCGTGGTTGCCCTGGGGTACCCGCTGCCGGACGAGGACGGACGCTCGGTGAACCGTGGCTGGCGCCGCCCCGATGAGGTCATTCACCATGTTCTCAGCTAGAGGGGGTTCTCAGCTGAAAGG
>JAHDFR010000002.1:38070-52307 GCA_020628065.1 Acidimicrobiales bacterium | reverse complement strand
GGTTCTCAGCTGACAAGTGTCAGTCAGCTGAGGCGACCAGGCGATCCAGTGGCTCTCTCAGCTCTGGGGGAAGAGAAGCATCGAAGTTGCGCCACTCGCCGTTTTCGGGGTGCGCAAAGCCCAATTGACCGGCGTGAAGAAACGGGCGCCCCAAGCCCAGGGCATCCTCATCGCCATATTGCCGGTCTCCGGTGACCAGGTGCCCCACTGCGGCAAAGTGCGCCCGGATTTGGTGCGTCCGCCCCGTTTCGAGACGAACGCCGGCCAGGGTCAGGTCAGGTTTGGTGTAGCGCTCAAGAACCTCGTAGTGGGTGCGAGCCGGCTTGCCGTCGGCGACGACCGATCGAATCGTCGGATTGCGGGGAGAGCGGCCAAGTGGAGCATCTATCACCCCCGAGTCAGCTTCGAGATGCCCGGACAGCAGCGTCAGGTACTGACGACTCACGGTTCGTTGCTTTAGCTGGCGTGCCAGAGACTCCTTGGCCGCAGCGGTCCGGGCGACAACCAGGAGTCCAGAGGTCCCCCGATCCAGCCGATGGACAATGCCGGGGCGGTCAGGAGGGTCGTCGAGGTCCCTCAGCTCGCCTAGCTCCGGGTAGCGGGCCAGGAGACCATGAACGAGAGTTGCCGCCTCAGTGCCGGCTCCGGGATGAACAACCAGGCCGGCTTGTTTGTTGACGACGATTACGTGGGCGTCGTCATAAACAACCGAAATCTCGACCGTGGAATCGGGCTCAAGTCGATCGCCTTCTCTTGTAGTCTCAACAACCAACCGATCGCCGGTCGCCACTCGGAGCGAAGGTTTCACAACCACCTTGGCGTTTATCGTGACCCGACCGGACTCGACGGCAATCGCTGCTCGACTCCGACTCAATCCGGTTATGAGGGAAACGACCCGGTCTACTCGTTGACCGTCGAGGGCTTGAGGAATCTCTTCTTCGGTTACGTCGAGTTCCGACACCGTCAGCCTGACGGATTCTCGTCAACGTCCGGCCCAGGAGTAGATACGTCCAGGCGACCGTCAGCCGGCTCGGCATCGTCCGTGACGCTTGCTTCCTCCGCCAGATCGCCCATCGCCGGTTGGGCTTGTTCGGCGGCTTTGACCTCCGCCTGCTCGTCGAACCAGGACACCACCACAAAGCCGAGCACGCCACACACGATTGCGGCATCGGCCACGTTGAACACCGGCCACCATCCAAGGTCCACGAAGTCGACTACCGCCCCGCTTAGCATCCCGTCTTCGGCCCGGGTGGCCCTGTCGACCAGATTGCCTATCGCCCCACCGGCAATGGCACCGAGCAGCAGGCTTCCCCTGGTGTCGACTCGACGCCAGGCCAAATAGAGCAGCACGGCAGTGATGAGGATGGCCAGGGCGCCGAGTACCGGCCCGAAGCCGGTGCCTTGAGCGAAGGCAGCGCCCTTGTTGAACACCAGGTGAAACCGGGCCCCGGCCACCAGGTCAATGCAGGCATCCGGTTGCTGGCACGATCCCGGAGTCAGACGATCAAGGGCCCACCGCTTCGTGGCCTGATCGGCGATGAGGACCGCAGCAGCCACCGGAAGGGCCCATCGGAGCCCTCCGAGGAGCCTTCTGTCGGTTGTCGCCTCCAATTGCTGCCCGGCCGTCACGTTTAGAACATGGAGATCTTGTGAGTGACGCAAACGGACGCCTCTGGAATGGCCTCGAGGCGCTCCTTGGGAATCACGTCATCGCCGGCCACGCAAAGCCCGTAGGTGTTGTTGTCGAGCCGCTCAAGTGCGGCGTCGATATCGGCTACCGCCTGACGAGCGGCGGCGGACAAAGCCAGGTCTCGATCCCGTTCGACGGCAATCGTGTCTCCTTCGCCCGACTCCTCGTCGAACTGCACATCGCCCGGCTCTCGATCGGCCATCAAAGCCGCAGCCTCGGCGGCCAGCCGGTCGGCGCTGGAGGTGTAGTTTTCCCGTTCGCGCAGCAGGGCTTCGCGCTGTTGTTTCAGCCACTTCTTGTCGTGAAGGTACTTGGCTGACTTGGGAATGGTTCGTTCCGACATGTCCTGGCTGGGTGTGGCAACACTTACCAGGGTCCGACGTCCGCTCGATGACGACGCCTCCTTGGCCGGAGCCTTCTTCGCCGCTTTCGTGGCTGTCTTTTTTGCAGCGGCTTTCTTGGCCGGGGCCTTTTTCGCCGCCTTCTTAGCCGCGGCCTTCTTAGTGGTCTTGTTGGCGGCGGCTTTTTTGGCCGGGGCCTTCTTCGCTGCCTTCTTGGTCGTCTTCTTGGCGGGAGACTTCTTGGTTGCCACCGTAGCTACGCGCCTTCCATATAGTGGTTGTTGGCGGAAAGGCGATGCGGCTTCCGGCGATCAGAAGGTCAAGCAGCGCCATAAGTCGGCGTATTATAGAAGAAACAGACAAATTTGCCAACCAGGATCTGTTTTGCGCGACGTCAACCGTCACCATGTCGGGCCCACGCCGGAACGCCTGCAGCCACGGCTATTCCAAAGATCCCGTAGGGGACCCACGATAAGGTGGACGGATGACTTCTAACGGTGGTCGTCCATACCCGGATGTTCCCAGTCGTGCCGACTTTCCCGCCATCGAGCGGGCCATTCTTGAGCGCTGGGAGAACGAGGACACTTTTCAGACGTCCATCGACAACCGTCCTATCGGTGATGCACCCCGATACGTCTTCAATGACGGACCGCCATTCGCCAATGGCTTGCCCCACTACGGTCACCTGCTGACCGGCTACGTGAAAGACGTCATCCCTCGATTTCAGACCATGAGGGGGAACCGGGTGGAGCGGCGATTCGGATGGGACTGTCACGGTCTTCCCGCCGAGATGGAGACCGAGAAAGAGCTTTCCATCAGCGGTCGTCAGGCCATCACCGAATACGGCATCGAGAAGTTCAACGATGCGTGCCGAACCTCCGTTCTTCGCTACACCAAAGAGTGGGAGTCCTACGTCACCCGCCAAGCCCGTTGGGTCGATTTCGAGGACGACTACAAGACGATGGATCTCGACTACATGGAGTCGGTGATCTGGGCGTTCAAACAGTTGTGGGACAAAGGCCTCGTGTACGAGGCCCATCGGGTCATGCCGTACTCCTGGGGAGCCGAAACTCCTCTGTCCAACTTCGAGATTCGACTTGATGACGCCACCAGGCCCCGTCAGGACCCGGCGGTGACCATAGCGTTCGACCTCGACCCGATCGAAGGTGACCCCGGCCCACTTCGCGTCCTGGCCTGGACAACCACGCCGTGGACGTTGCCTTCCAACCTTGCGCTCGCCGTCAACGAAGAGGTGGACTACGTCTTCGTATCCGGCGAAAACGCCGCAAGTGAGGAATTGGCCGGTGGCTATCTGGTCATGGCGGCGGAAGCAGTCGAACGCTATCGGTCCGAGTTGGGTGATGTCGAGCCGGTAAGAACCGTCTCAGGACGAGATCTGCTCGGTCGAACCTACTCCCCGCTCTTCTCCTACTTCGAGGGACACGAGAATTCCTTCCGCATCCTGGCCGACGACTTCGTCGGCACAGGTGACGGCACCGGAGTGGTCCACATGGCGCCCGGCTTTGGTGAAGACGACCAACGGGTCAGTGAGGCAGCCGGAATACGTTTGGTCGTTCCTGTTAACGGCGAGGGTCGGTTCACCGACGAAATCGTCGACTTCGTCGGGCTGAACGTGTTCGACGCCAATCCCGAGATCATCAAGTGGCTCAAGGAGCGAGGCCGGGTACTACGGCACGAGACCTACGACCACAACTATCCGCATTGCTGGCGGACCGACACACCGATCATCTATCGGGCCATCAGCTCCTGGTACGTCAGGGTCAGCGAGATTCAAGATCGCCTCCTGGCCGCCAATCAGCAGATCAATTGGATCCCATCGCACGTGCGGGACGGGCAGTTCGGAAAGTGGCTGGAGGGTGCCCGAGACTGGTCGATCAGCCGTAACCGCTTCTGGGGAGCTCCAATACCCATCTGGGTGAGTGACAACCCTGAGTACCCCCGGACCGACGTCTACGGCTCGCTGGACGAGCTGGAGGCTGATTTCGGGGTGCGCCCAACCGATCTGCATCGCCCGTTCATCGACGATCTCGTTCGCCCCAACCCGGATGACCCAACCGGTCAATCAATGATGCGAAGAGTTCCCGAAGTCCTCGATTGTTGGTTCGAATCCGGCTCGATGCCGTATGCCCAACTTCACTATCCGTTTGAGAACGTCGAGCGGTTTGAGAACCACAATCCGGCCGACTTCATCGTCGAGTACATTGCCCAGACCAGGGGCTGGTTCTACACGATGCACGTTCTCTCGGTTGCCCTTTTCGACCAGCCGGCGTTTGCCAACGTGATCTGTCATGGTGTTGTCCTTGACTCCGACGGCCAAAAGCTGTCGAAGCGGCTCCGTAACTATCCGGATCCGCTCGAGCTCTTCGAGTCGGTGGGGTCTGACGCGCTCCGCTGGTACCTCATGGGCTCGCCCATCCTGCGGGGCAACGATCTGCGTATTGCCGCCGATGGCTCCGATGTCCGCGAGGTCGTACGGCAAACGCTGAATCCGCTGTGGAGCGCCTACAGCTTCTTCACCCTGTACGCCAACGCCGACGGCTACACCGCCGTCTACCGAACCGACTCGACCAACGTCCTGGACCGATACATCCTGGCCAAGACCAGGAAGCTGGTTGAACAGACCGCTGCTGCCCTGGACTCCTACGAGCTGGCCGACGCCACCGCAGTGGTACAGGAGTACCTCGACGCTCTCACCAACTGGTACATTCGCCGAAGCCGCGAGCGCTTCTGGAACACCAGCGAGGGCGGCGACGGCTCAGTCGACAGCGATGCCTTGGACACGCTCTATTCCGTTCTGGCCACCGTCGCCCGAGTAGTAGCTCCATTACTTCCCTTCCTGGCCGAGGAGATGTGGACCGGCCTGACGGGTAGCGACAGCGTGCATCTACAGGACTGGCCCAGCTCGGACGAGCTTCCGAACGACGACGATCTGGTCGATGCCATGGACAAGCTTCGTGACGCCGCCTCAGCTGCGCTGTCGCTCCGGGACTCCCGGGGTCTGCGCATCCGTCAACCGTTGAACCGAGCGGTGTTGGCCGGGGCCAACGTGGACGGTTTGAACGATCTGCAAGGGCTGCTGGCTGACGAAATCAACGTCAAGGCCGTCGAATTCAGCGATGACGTAGAACAGTTCGGCTCGTTCCGGCTGCAGCCGAACGGACGAGTACTTGGTCCCCGCCTTGGTGGTGACGTTCAAAAGATCATCGCCGAAGCAAAAGCCGGCAACTGGTCCATCAACGACGACGGGTCCGTCAATGTTCTCGATCACGTGCTGCAGGGAAACGAGTTCACCCTTGCCCTCGTACCCAACGATGGGGTGGCCGCCGCCGCATTGCCCGGCAACTCAGCCGTCATCGCTTTGGACACCGAGATAACGCCGGAGCTTGAGGCCGAGGGATTCGCTCGTGATTTGGTGCGCGCCATCCAGCAGGAACGCAAAGAACGTGACCTCCAGGTGACCGACCGGATTCAGCTTTCACTGGCCACACCGCCTGATCTCGACAAGAGATTGACAGATCACATGACCTGGATCGAGAGTCAGGTTCTGGCCGTCGAGGTGGTTTCCGGTAGCGCCCTTCCGAAGACGGCCAAGCTCGGCCCCTATGACGTCTCGTTTGACATCAAGCCGGTCAGCGTGAGCTGAGCTCGGCCGAGCTGACGCTCAGCCGGCAACCGGCAAGTCAAAACGTAATTGGACTAGCGCCGATGTTGCGGGCGTCGCTAGCGACGACGACCGAACCAGCCGCCACTGCCACGATCAGTGTTGCGGTCCTCAAGAAAATCGGTGATGGCATCATCAGAACCGTCTTCAGCGGTGACCCGACGTAACTCGTCAAGGTAAGGATCGCCGGTTGCCGCCCCGAGAACGGTCTGCTGGTTGTCGTCCGCCGGCGCCTCGCCGTTTGCGGCTGGAGCCGGAGGTGGCTGGATCACCTGTGTCTCAACGCCAATCTGAAGATCTCCGTCGCCCGACCCCTGCTCCGCTTCGATGAGATCAACTGTCTCGGCTTCGAGGTCGTCGTCACCCTTGGACTGCACTTCGATGCCGTCGTCCAGGTCAACGTCAACGCCCTCGTCAATCTCGGCGTCCGGATCGGGGGCGAGAACATCAAGATCAGCGGCCTCTACAACTTCGGCCTCTTCGTTCTGAGCGTCGGCGGCGATCTGCGCTTCTTCTTCCAGCTCGTTGAGGGCTACAACCTCGACGGCTATGGGCGGATAGTTCTCGGCGTCGAAGTCGACCAGTTCGGCCGCTTCGATCCCATCGTTGTTACGGAGGCGGGTTGGGTCGTCGAGAATTTCCGAAATCTCTTCGAGGGACGCTCGAACGTCGTTACAGCGTGAAGCCAGATGGTTCTCGAACCTCTCGACGTCGATTTGAAGCATCCGGTGGGTGTCTTTGAGCTCCGAGATCTGACGTACCAGATTGGCACGTTCGTCTTCATGGGCCTTGGCCAACTCGGTCTCTACCGCTTCAAGACGAGATCGGGCTTCCTCTTTGGCTTCGTCCAGGAGCCGGCTCCGTTCGGAGCCAGCTTCGGCCACCATTGTCTCTCGGTAGGCCACAGCTTCGGTCGTCATCTCAGCGGCCTGATCACGAGCATCGGCCAGCATGGCGTTCGACTGGAACTCCGCTTCGGTCCGAAGTCGCTCAGCTTCTTCTTTGGCTTCACGTACGGTGGTATCGGCCTGCCGTTGGGCGGAAACCAGTGTGTTGCGCAGCGTTTCATCAAAGTCTGGCTGCGGCGCAGCAGGTACCTCAGCGCCACCCGACGATGACGGCGGTTGCGCTTCGATCAGACGCGCCTCGGCCGCGGCAGCACGATGTTCGGCTTCAGCCAGGCGGTTCTGCAACCGGTCGATCTCATCGGCCAGCGGTGCCAAGTTCGCCAAGACCCGGTTGACCTGGTCCTTGGAGTACCCCCGCGGCTCCTCCTCGAAACGGATGTCGGGGATCCGCTTGAGCAACCGCAACTTATCGCTCTGCAATGGCATGCCCGTAAGGGTAACCCGCCTCTAGGTGGATCTGCACGAGGAATCACGCACAAACCAGGCACCGTTACCTGTAGGCCCTAGGACCTACACCGGGTATTCGTTGGCCTTAACGGCATGACGTCAGCAGACGATTTGCACCAGAATCTGAATCCCGATAAGGACGAGGAGCTCGGCGATGCCGAAGCCGCCCAGCGCCCCCGGCAGCGGGGGTACGGCCCGTCTGATGGGCATCACCACCGGCTCGGTCACGGTCACCGCAAGACTGCGGAAGCTGCCCCAAGCCGAGTCGTGGGCCAGAGGGAAGAAGGACAGAACCAGCCGCATCAAGAAAGCGAACTCAAACAACAGCAGAAGTACACAGATGATCGTTCGTGCTTGCATGAGCTACCTAGCGTATCCCCGTTGCTGGATGCGTACGCGATCCTCTTCGCCCACCTCAACACCGTCCGGTGTCAGCAAAAACACGCCCGATGCGATCTTCTCCATGGTGCCATCCATGCAGTAACAGACGCCGCTGGCGAAGTCGATCAGGCGTCGAGCAAGATTGCGCTCCAAGCCCTGAAGATTGAGGACCACTGGCACCCCGAGTCGGAACTCATCGGCTACTTCCTTGGCTTCGGCGAAGGACTCAGGCGTGACCGTCTTCGGCCGCGAGCGAACTGCATCCAGCGAGCGCACCACTGCGTCGTTCGACGATGTTTCGCCGTCGTCGAGCCACTCGTCCATGCGCTCATCACTCTCGTGTCGTAGATCGATGGTGTACTCATCGTCGTTGTCCGAACTCGGCCGACGATCCCCATCTCGTTGTTTCGACTGACCTTGGTCGGCAGACCGCTTGCTGTGTTCGACATCCGCCGATGGTTCACCGCTTGGCCCAGAACCAGCACCGAGTATCTGCCGCCCGGCTCGCTCGGCCTTGTCGGGTCCCGCCGGTCGGCGAGCCCGGCCGCCCGCCTGCGACGAACGAGTCCGGGACTCGACGCCGTAATTCCAATAGTCGTCGTTGTCGACCAGTGACCGCCCACCATCCGCCTGTTCAGACGATGACGGTCGAAACCCACCAATCTCGTAGTCCTCGTCCGGGCCTAAACCTACGTAGGCCCGGAGCGCTCGCAGCAACGACATGCATCTCTCCTTGCCCTAAGTCTACTAACAGGCATATGGTCGGTGGTTCATGGGCGGCTGTCTTCAGCCAACCTTGGGCTGGCGGGCGCCGAACAACGCCGAACCGATGCGAACGATCGTGCTGCCCTCCGCCACCGCCAGCTCGAAATCGCCGGTCATCCCCATTGAAAGTTCGGGCAGCTGATAGCGGTCGGCCAGAGCGGCCAGACCGGCGAACGACGGCCGAGGGTCGGCGCCTCCCGTTGGACCCAGCGTCATCAGTCCGCGAACCTCAAGCCCGGCAGCCAGTCCGTGCTCGATGAGTCGGCCGACGTCGTCGGGTTTACAGCCGGACTTTTGCTCCTCGTTGGTGGTGTTCACCTGAATGAGAATGGCCGATCCCGGCGCTCGAGCCGAGATCTGATCGATCAGCACGTCACGGTCGACTGTCTGCCAAAGGTCCACCACCCCGGCCAGGAGTTTGATCTTGTTGCGCTGCAGGCCGCCAATGAAATGCCACCGGGGTTGCCGGTCACCGACTTCAGCCAACTCGTTTGCCTTGGCGGCCAGCGCTTGAGCATAGTTTTCGCCACAGTCGACCAGGCCCACCGCCATGGCGCGTCGGGTGATCTCAACAGGCCACGTCTTGGTAACGGCGACAACCGTTACCGGCCGCCCGGCTGCTACGGCATCGATTCGCTGGCGGATTGAGGCCAAACGCTCACCGATCTCCTCAATTGAGGCCAGCTTGGGCGTAGCGCCCGTCGGGAACGCTGCATGTTCAGTCATCAGCGTGTCGTCTCGATCCAAGCCACAACTGTTTGACGCCCCTGATCGCCCCTGGTGCGATGGCTGAAGAACTCGGGAGAACTTGTACATGAACCGACGGCCGGTTCGGGCCAGCCTGCTGAGCCACAGGCGGCGGCAACCGCGGCCGGCATGTCTAGTGCGGTGGCGCCCTGGGCGGTCCGACCCCGGACGGTCGGACCATAGCGATCTTCGACGACGGCCAAATCGGCTTCGCCGAACTCGTAGGCAGCAGGGTGGATGCAGGGGCCGACGATCGCTTTGATCGGGCCACCGCCGGCGTGGAGAAGACGCTTCCCCGCCTTCTCCACGATTCCGTTGACAAGCCCACGCCACCCGGCATGGACCACGCCAACACCGCTGTCGGCAATAAGAACTACCGCCGCGCAGTCGGCAGTCGTGACTGCGACAGGACAATCGGCGGTGAACGTGACTGCTCCGTCAGCCTCGGACCCGGCGTGCTGACCCGGATGACCAACTTCAACCAAGTCGGCCCCGTGTACTTGTTTGAGCCACGTCCACGGTGAATCCACGACGCCTCGCCGTCGGTCCGCCAAATCAGGCGCCGGAGACACCACCTGGTAGTCGCCGTCTGAGGCATCGGTGATCCTCACGTGGACAACGCCGCCGGGGATCACGACTTCAGCAGATCTCACTTACCACTCCCCCGGTGGGACGCAGCCCGGCGGTGAAAAACAACGGTGCCGCCGACACCGACCTACTTCAGGAATGAGGGAACATCGAAGTCGTCATCCGGATCTTCGATGTCATCAAAAAGATCGACCGACATCCGACTCTTGTTCGACACGTCGGAACGGCCGCGGCCACCGGTGCCTTCGTCGTGTTCGACGGCTTCGAAACCGTTGCTGGAGGACTTCGAAGTCTCGGCGCCGTTGGCGTCTCGAAGGTCCAGCGTCTTTTCTTCGAACCGGTCAAAGCCGGCGGCAATAACCGTGACCTGGATGTCTTCTTCCAGCGTCTCATCGACAACGGTTCCGAAGATGATATTGGCGTCAGGGTGGGCGACATCGTGAATGATCTCCGCCGCCTCGGACACCTCGAACAATCCCAGATCGCTGGCACCGGCAATCGTAAGCAGAATGCCTCGAGCCCCCTCGATGGACGCCTCCAACAAGGGACTGGCGATGGCGGCTCTGGCTGCTGACAGCGCCCGCCCGTCGCCACCGGCCCGTCCGATGCCCATCAGGGCACTCCCGGCCTCATGCATGATCATCCGCACGTCAGCGAAGTCAGTGTTGATTAGACCCGGCGTGGTAATCAGGTCGGCGATGCCACTAACACCTTGTAGGAGAATCTCGTCGGCCATACGAAATGCCGCCACCATCGAGGTCTTCTCATCGGCGATCGACAGCAGCCTGTCGTTAGGAATGACGATCTGGGTATCGACCTTCTCCCGAAGGCGCTTAATACCGTCTTCGGCCTGCGCTGCCCGTCGGCGGCCCTCAAACCCGAACGGACGGGTGATGACGGCAATCGTCAGGGCTCCCTGACTCTTGGCCACCTCGGCGATTACCGGCGCAGCACCGGTACCGGTACCTCCGCCTTCGCCCGCCGTGATGAAGACCATGTCGGCACCGGCCAGCGCCTCACTGATCTCATCGCGGTGTTCTTCAGCCGCTTGTTCGCCTACCGCCGGGTCGCTCCCGGCGCCCAGCCCGCGAGTGAGTTCGCGGCCGATGTGAATCTTCGTCTCGGCATCGCTCATAAGCAATGCCTGGGCATCGGTGTTGACCGCGACGAAGTCGACGCCTCGTAGGCCAGCGTCAATCATTCGGTTCACGGCATTGCAGCCACCGCCGCCGACACCGACGACCTTGACCACCGCCACGTAGTTTTGACTACTCATTGTCTTCCCAGGGTAGCACTCGGTTTTGAACCCATTGGTTTCTTCGCCTACGGGCGCCCTCAGCCATCTTGCCCAACCTCGTCCCCGGTCTGGCAGGACCTGGTCACGGACGGCGCTGAAGGAACAGAAACATCCACGGCTGCCAGGCAGGCGAGATCCACCTGTGCCAGCACAGTTTCCAGCGACTGGTATTTGGCCCCAAGCTGGCGACTGTCACCCAGCTTGGCCACACTTCCCGACTTGAGTCGTAGCGAAAGCTCACCATCGACGGCCTCCATCGATCCCACCATCTGCCGCACGTCCTCGGGGGCGGACAACAAAAAGTTGATGGCCAGCGCAGCCGCCGGGGGCGCCGACTGACCGGGCTGAATGTCAACGGTGACACCGTGTAGAACCGGCGCTATCACTGACCCGGCGGTGTCGGCGCCGCTTGAGGCTTGAGTCCGGACGACCGAATCGGCCACCTGGTCGCTACCAAGACGTTCGATCTGGACGCCGTCGGAGTCGACTCCGACGTACTCACCTTCCACCGTTCCGGCCAAGGCGAACAGCGTCTGCCTTGACTCAACATCGATCACGACGGTCCCGTTCCAGGATCTCGCCACTGCGGCGGCTCGCACCCAAGGAAGTTGTTCGACTCGGCTGGCGACCTCGTCACCGTCGACGTCAATCAGCGGTTGGCCCGCCTCGACCTGGGTGGCGCGGTAGACCTGCTCGGCCCGATCGCGTTCGACCCCGTTAACGGTCACCACGTCCACGGACATGGCGTCGCTGTTGAGAAAGCCGATGACGGCTACTGCCAGAAGGGCCAACAGAGCGAAGCCAGCCACCCAGCGCAATCTCCGGGCGCCCTGACGACGGCGTATCTCGTGTCGTCGCTGCGCGAACTTGTCCGAGCTGTCCGATCGACCGCTGCTCCGGCGTGAAGGGCGCCTCGACCGAGTAGCCGTCACGAGCCGGCCTCCGTTGACAGTCCTACCGCTTGGTCCACAGTCTCGTCGGCCCCCACGGGCTCAAACCCGACCAACACATTCTCAGGTCGCAGGTCAACGCCATAGGCTTCACCGACCCGTCGACGGACTTCAGCGATGAGCCGGTAGACGTCATCGGCGGAGCCGTCCACCTCGGCTTGTATGAAGTTCGCATGTTTCTCCGAGACCGACGCAGTGCCGATGGAGAATCCTTTCAATCCGAGCGAATCGATCAGCCTGCCCGCCGAGTCGCCCTCCGGATTGGCGAACACGCTGCCGGCGTTCTGGCCACCCGGTTGGTTGGCTCGGCGCCAACGAACAATCTCACTGATCTCCGCCGCCGAGCGCTCGGGGTCACCGGCCTCAAGTTGCAACCGGCAGGACAACACAATGTGACTTGCCCGGACCGACGATGTCCGGTACCCAAAGCCCAATTGTCCGGGTGTCCAATCGGTGGCTCGACCTTGCTCAATGTCAAAGATCGACGCCGAGACCACACTGGCGGCCATGTCCGATCCGTGTCCGCCGGCGTTCATGCGGACCGCCCCGCCGATCGAACCGGGGACTCCAACGGCCCACTCAAATCCGGTGAGACCGGCGGCTGCGGTACGACGAGCGGCAACGGGCAACAGCGAGGCCGCGCCACACTCAACCGCGTACTCGGACAACAAAAGGTCGTCATCCGGACCAATCCTCATGAAGTCGAAGGCATCCCCCAATCGCACCACGACGCCGTGAAATCCGGCGTCCGACACCAGCAGATTCGAACCCTTTCCCACCACAAGAAGGTCGGTCTCGGTCTCGGTCACCAGCCGGGCTACAGCTTCCAAATCGGCCACAGACTCGACATGCACCAGGACCGTTGCTCCACCGCCAACTCGGTAGGTGCAAAATGGGCCGAGATCGGCGTCAAAAAGCACACGCGACGGCTCCACATCAGCCAACGATCGCCGGGCGGTCGCCACCAATTCAGTGTTCACTGGTGACCATCACCTGGATGACCGCCGGCGAGCATTACCGACCCGCCAGTGCGGCAATGAACTTATCCGGCATCGTCGTAAGGTCACCGGCGCCCAAGGTCATACACAAATCTCCGGCCTGAAGCTCGGGAATCAATGCATCGACCAGATCATCAAGTGACTCCACGTAGCGAACGTCGCGTTCAGGGTCCTGCTCACGAACAATGTTGGCGATGAGTTCGCCCGATATTCCAGGCCGTGGCGCCTCCCCGGACGAGTAGATACCGGTCACGAACAAGACATCGGCGTCGACAAAGGACTGCCCGAACGTGTTCCAGAGCTGCTCGGTGCGGCTGTATCGATGGGGCTGAAACGCCACAACCAACCGCTTCGGCTCAAGACTGCGGGCGGCGGCCAAAGCGGCCCGCACCTCGGTTGGCAGGTGAGCGTAGTCATCCACGAACTCCACGCCGGACGCCTCTCCCCTTCGTTCGAACCGTCGGCCCACCCCACCGAAGTCGCTCAAAGCATCAGCGGCGGCGGCAACATCAGCACCGAGAGCGCCGACGGTGGCCAGGGCGGCGGTGGCATTCCTGGCGTTGTGCATTCCCGGCTGCATCAGCCGGATCGTTGTGCGGCTGTCGGGGCCGACAACGTCGAACGAGATGCCGGTCGGGGTTGGGAGTGGCTCGTCGATCCGCCAGGTCGCCCCGGAGGCAACGCCATAGGTCACGGTCTCGACACCGGCACCAAGCTTCTCGACCAACTCGGCGGCGCCGGGATCGTCAAGGCAAATGATTCTGTGACCCGGGGCTTGGGTAACAAACTGCCCGAACGCCGCTTCGAGGCCCTCAAAGCCTCCGTAGTGCTCCAGATGATCGGGCTCCACGTTGGTGACGATGACCGTCTCCGCCTTGAGCTCGATGAACGTTCCGTCGCTCTCGTCGGCCTCCACCACCAGAAACTCACCGGAACCAACACTGGCCCCGGAGTCCAGATCCATCAGGTTGCCGCCGACAATAAAGGCAGGATCAAGGCCGGCTCCCCGCATGGCCGCAGTCAGCATGGCCGACGTGGTCGTCTTGCCATGGGTTCCGGCCACGGCGATGGTCCGCCAGACCTTGGTGAGCGCCGTAAGCATTTCCGCTCGCCGTAGTACCGGCAGTCCGGCAGACACCGCCGCTTCCATTTCGGGGTTGGTCGCCGGGATGGCCGTCGAGTGGGTGACGATCTCAGCCTCACCCAGATTGGCGGCGTCGTGGCCGATGTGAACCGTA
This sequence comes from Acidimicrobiales bacterium, assembly GCA_020628065.1. Lineage (GTDB taxonomy): Bacteria > Actinomycetota > Acidimicrobiia > Acidimicrobiales > SZUA-35 > JAHELU01. The sequence goes on along the minus strand of JAHDFR010000002.1, from coordinate 38,275 downwards.
ACGCCCATATCAGTGAGACGCGACGTGACCGGGCTCTCGGCCATGTCGGAACCGGAAACAACATGACCCCGATCGTGCAGCACGTGAGCGATGGCGCTCATGCCTGCTCCCCCGATCCCTATGACGTGGATCCGTCGTGACTGAGACAGGTCGACGGCATCGACCGTCTTGGACGACTCGACGCTTGTGGTCACGACGCATCTCC
>JAHDFR010000002.1:0-37970 GCA_020628065.1 Acidimicrobiales bacterium | reverse complement strand
TCGCTGTCGGACCGGCGGTGACGTTCGGCTTCGGCCGATACCTCGTCTCGCAGGACGATGCCGCCGACTCTGGCCACAATCCGGGCAACCGCATCAGCTGCCAGTGGACGCCCTACCGAACTTGCAGCCTCGGACATGGTGGAGATTCGCTGCCGATCGTCCAGCAGCGGACCAAGAATGGACTCCAGCCGATCAGTAGTGACCTCGGTGTCATCGACGAGGAGAGCGCCACCGACGTCAACCAACTCCGAGGCATTGGCTCGTTGATGATCACGAGTGGCGATGGGTAGGGGCACAAGGACGGCCGGTAACCCCACAGCACTCAGCTCGGAGACGGTCGAAGCACCGGCTCGACAAAGTGCAACGTCAGAGCCGCGCAGAACCTCGGCCATGTGGTTTTCATAGTCGACCGTGACGTACAACAAACCGGAATGATCCGCCTTAGGACGGTCTGCGGCGAAACGCTCCCAGTCCCGTTTGCCGACGATGTGATAGACGGCCACGTCAGCACGATCGGCCCAGCGCTCAGCCAGACCGGCTACAGCTTCATTGATGCGGGTAGCGCCCAACGACCCGGCCCAGACGGCGAGAAGGACTCGATCGGTCAACGGGTCCGCCTGGCCAGGCCACACTCGAGACGACAAACGGCCCCGGGCTACAACCTGATCGATCGACTGGACGGCGTCTACCACGCTGGCCCGGATTGGATTGCCGGTCAGCTCACCCTTCGGCAGATCGGTGTCCGGAAACGGGAGGGCACTGACGGCGGCAAACCGACCGAAGAGTCGATTGACCGCGCTGGCTCTGGCATTCTGCTCCGAAATGACAAGCGGCGTCCCGGTGGCCACCGCAGCCGCCGATCCGGCGAACGCCGCATATCCCCCCAAGCAGACCACCACGTCGGGTTTGAGGCTCCGAACCGTACGAACTGCTCGGCCAAGACCGCCAAGCAACCCGCCGACGGCTCCCACATTGTCCCGCAGGGCCGAGGGTGACAACGATCGTCGAATACCCCGCCCCGAAAGCAGATCGATCTCGAATCCGGCGGCTGGAACCAGTGTCTTTTCGTTGCCCCGGTCACCGCCCAGGAAGCGAATCTCGGATGATTCCAGACCGAGCTTCACCAGCGACTCGGCGATGGCGATACCGGGGTTGGTATGCCCGGCCGTGCCACCACCAGTAATCAAAACACGGCACCGCTGAGAGCTCATACAAGCTCCGGTTCAGGGGAGCGGCGGGCCACGCTCACCAATAAGCCCCCGGCAGCCAGAGTGGTCACCAAACTCGACCCACCGGCGGAAACAAACGGAAGTGGTTCACCGGTCGTCGGTAGAAGGCCCAGGACGATGGCGATGTTCATGAACGCTTGGAAAACCAGCCAGATGGTGATTCCGGCGGCCAACAGCATCCCGAAGCGATCGGGTGCCGCCAGCGCCGTTCGGACCCCTAGGACCGCCAACATCACAAAGGCGAGAATGAGGGCGGTGGCTCCGACCAAACCAACCTCTTCGGCCACTACGGCAAAGATGAAGTCGGAGTGGGCTTCGGGCAGAAACCCCCACTTGGCCCGACTGGCTCCCAGACCTACACCCCACAGACCTCCAGAAGCGATACCCACCTGACTCTGGATGATCTGAAAGCCGCCGTCCTGCGGGTCGGCCCACGGGTCGAGGAAGCTCTTCAACCGATCAAAGCGGTACGACGCCATCACCGCCAGCACCGCACCGGCTGCGGTCAAGGCACCGGCCCAGGCCAACAAGCTCGACAGTCTGGCCCCGGCCACAAACAGCATCAACCAGGCAACGGCGGCCAACACGATAGGTGTACCCAATTTTGGTTGGGCGACAATCAGGGCGGAGAGCGCCAGAAGGACGATCATGACCGGCCGTACCGTCAGCTCCGGACGGTCCATCCTGCGCTCCCGCCTGGCCAGGAGGTCGGCTACGAAGACAACCAGGGTCAGCTTGGCCAACTCCGAGGGTTGGATTCGGAATTCGCCGAAGCCGATCCACCGTCGGGAGCCGTTAACCGAAACACCAAAGCCCGGAAGGAACACCACCACCAACAACACCAAGCTCAACAGCAGCGCCGGCATGGCCAGCCGGCGAAGAATGCGGTAGTCGAGGCGGCTGGCCACCACGAAGGCCACGGCGCCGATGACGGCCCAGATGGCTTGACGACGGAAGTGAAAGAACGGGGTGTCGGAATTCTGATAGTTGAGGCTGGTGACCGATGAGGCGGAGAGCACCATGACCAATCCGAACAGCGTTAGGACGACAAACACAGCTGTTAGCAGCGCAGCCAGGCGCTCCCCAAAGTCGGTGGCCGGGAGCTGTTTGTGGCGGCGTTTCCGTGTCACGTTGCGGCGAGTCGAATCGGGCACACGGCGGTGCTGCGAATCGGTCCTACGACCTCGGGAAGGCGAGTTCCGGCCTCCTCTGGTTGCGGTCATCGTTCAAGTACCTCCAGCTGCACGATCCGACGGAAGTCATCTCCTCGGGCCCCGTAGTTGGGGTACCAGTCGAATGAGGTACAAGACGGAGAGAGCAGCACGACGTCGCCGGACTCGGCCATACTCCGAGCCAGTTCGACCGCCTCAGTCATGGTTGATGCCTCCTTAACCGGCACCAGCCCGGCGAAAACCTCGACAATCTCAGGTCCGGCGTGGCCGGCGGCGACGACGGCTCGAACCGGCGGAACAGCCGAACGAAGCGAACCGAGGTCGAGTCCCTTGTTCTTTCCACCGGCAATCAGAACCACCGATTCGAATCCACCGACGGCGGCCAGTGTGGCGTGTGGAACGGTGGCTTTGGAGTCGTTAAACCAGCGCACGCCATCACGCTCGCCTACCAACTCGACCCGATGTGCCATCCCGGCGAAGTCGGTCAACGTGTCGACCACCGCATCCACCTTCGCTCCCGCCGCCATGGCCACGGCGGCCACTGCCAGGCCGTTGGCCAAGTCATGAGGCTGACGGCGCTGCAATCGGGCGACCGACAGCTCAAAGCCATGGGGCCCAACGAGAGCAGGGTTGGATCCGCCACGGACCCTCCAGGTCGAGTCATCATGGTCGGCGCCTCCGATGGAGAATGTCTCCAACGCAGCTCCGCCGGCGGTGACCCGATCGGCGAAGCGCATAACCTCGGGGTCGTCGGCGTTGGCCACAGCCGTGGCGGTCTCCGAAAGATGCGACCAGATTGACGCCTTGGCCTCCAGGTAGGCGTCCAAGCTGGAGTGGGCGTCCAAGTGGTCGGGGGCGAAGTTGAGCCAGGCGGCGACATCGGGAGCGAACCGCCGGCTGTGACCCAAGCGGAACGACGAGGCCTCAACGACAAACACCTCGATATCGCTGTCGCCCAGCGCAGCCACGAACGGCACGTCAGTGTTTCCAACCGCCTCGGCTTTGATGCCAGACCGGTTGAGTGCCTCGGTCACCAACATCGTGACCGAGGTCTTTCCGTTGGTACCGGTGATGGCCACAATGGGGCGCGCATCCCAAGCGGCGGCAAGGTCAAATTCGCTCAGGACCGGAATGTTGGAGGTCGCAGCGGTGGCGAACGCCGGGTGGTGATCGGGTACGCCGGGGCTTGGGAGCAAGGCCGAGGCCTGCGCAACCAATCCCGCAGTCTCGTCCGCTTGCGGACTCTGCACCAACGTGACGCCGATTTCATCTGCCCGGGCGGCCAGGGCTTCGTCGTGGCGGTCGTCCATGACGGACGGGGTGATTCCGTGGTCGACGAGGAAGGCGGCAATGGCCTGCCCGGTTACCCCGAAGCCGACGATCAGGGGGTCGCTGAGCGGTAGCTCGTCAGCGGTATTCCCGGCCGGCGTGCTCATTGGGTCACCGTCGCCACATAGTCGGCGTAGAACAGACCGAGAGCGAGCAGGGTCAGTGCTCCACCGATCAGCCAGAACCGGATGATTACTTTGGTTTCCTGCCATCCCCGCAGTTCGAAGTGGTGGTGGATGGGGGCCATACGGAATAGGCGGCGGCCGCCAGTCGCTTTGAAGAACCCGACCTGCAAGATGACCGATGCCGCTTCCATCACGTACACCCCACCGATGATGGGAAGCAGCAGGTGAGTGTTGGTGGCCAACGCCATGGTGGCCAACCCTGTCCCAATGGCCAGCGAGCCGGTGTCACCCATGAAGATGTCAGCCGGCGCAGCGTTAAACCACAGAAAGCCGGCGCAGGCCGCCAGCATGGCCACAGCGACCACGGCGATGTCCAGAGCGTGTGGAACGATATAGATGTCGTTGAAGGTGTCATCGTCACTTAGCTGACGAAAGATCCAGAAACCGATCATGGCGTAGGCGGCATAGGAGAAAATGCCGGAACCGGCGGCCAAGCCGTCGAGGCCGTCGGTCAGGTTCACGGCATTGGACGTGGCGTATATCAACACCACGGCCCAGATCACCCAACCAACCGATCCGAAGTCGATTCCGAGGAACCCGTGGCGGGCGAACCCGAGCGTTGTCTGAGTCTGAATGCCGCCGAGGTTGATGCTCAGGAGAGCGAAGGCCAGGGCCACGCTGAGGAGCCCAGCGGTTTTCATCCGAGCATTGAGGCCAAGGTTGCGTTCCCGCGAGACCTTGATCCAGTCGTCGAGAAAGCCGACGAGCCCGGCAGCGCAAATAGCGGCCATCACCAGCAGACCGGTCCGGGTCACAATGCTGCCCACGGTGGTGAGCCGAAGCAGAATGTCACTCAGGAGATAACCACCGAGGGAACCGAAGACAATACCAATCCCACCCATGGTGGGGGTTCCGGCCTTGACCATGTGACCCTGGGGCCCGTCCTCGCGAATTGGCTGCCCGATCTTGGACCGGGTCAGGATGTCGATCAGTAACCGGGTGGCGAGAGCCGACACGGTGAAGGCGATACCGGCGGCGATAAGAAGGCGAATCACCGGGCGGCCTCCAGGGTCTGTTCAACCACCAGCCGATCATCGAAGTCGAAGGTCTTGTCGCCCACGGTCTGGTAGGTCTCGTGACCTTTGCCCGCTACGACTACCACGTCGCCAGGCTCAGCCAGCCCGATGGCGAGCTCGATTGCCTCCCGGCGATCAACCACGAAGCGAGCGGCTTGCGGGTGTTGTAGACCATCTCGAATTGCGTCCATGATTGCCGCTGGATCCTCGGATCGAGGGTTGTCGGACGTGACGATCACCGTGTCAGCACCGCCCTCTGCCACCCGTCCCATCTCCGGTCGCTTCTGAACATCTCGATCTCCACCACATCCAAACACGACGAGTACGTTGGCGGTACCGGCCGCCTGTCTCGCCGCAGTGAGAGCGGCGTCAAGGGCGTCCGGTGTGTGAGCGTAGTCGACGGCGACCAGGAAAGGTTGGCCCCTCTCGACCAATTCGAAGCGGCCACGGACCGGCTCGGTGGTTCCCAACGCGGCGGCAATCGTCTGGTCGTCCAATCCGAGTAGGGAGGCAGTGGTGGCTGCGGCCAGAGCATTCGACACGTTGTGAGCACCGGCCAGGGGAAGATCAACCGCAATGCCCCGCCATTCGAAGTGACTCAGAGGTCCGGCGAAACGTAGGTGTAGGGCGTCGGACAAGCGGTACGGCGTCACCGACTCCACATCCGAATGCTGGCCGTTCAACAATCGAAGACCGAACTCGTCGTCGGCGTTGACAACGGCCACGCTGGTGAACGCCGAATCGAACAGCTGCGCTTTGGCCAAGAAGTAGTTCTCGACTGTGCCGTGAAAGTCGAGATGATCGTGGGTGAGATTGGTGAACACGGCGGCGGCGAATCGTGTACCGGCAACCCGACTCAGCGAGAGGGCGTGGGAGGAGACTTCCATCGCCATGATGTCAAGACCATCTTCAACCGCCTGTGACAACAACCGCTGCAGATCGGTTGACTCCGGGGTGGTGCGGGCGCCTTTGAGGGTGCCTATGAGATCGGCAGTGAATCCGGCGGCGGTGAATACGTCAACCAGAAGTTGAACCGTTGAACTTTTGCCGTTCGTCCCGGTGACCCCGACTACCTTCAATTTCTCGGACGGGTGACCGTGGACGGCGGCTGCCGCCTGCCCCATGGCCGAGCGGACGTCATCGACCACGATTTGTGGAACATCGAACTCCAGTTCCCGCTCCACCAGAAGTGCCGCCGCTCCGGCCTCGACTGCTTTGGCGGCGAAGTCATGCCCGTCGACGATCTGTCCTGGCACGCAGCAGAACAGCCAACCGGGCCCAATCGATCGCGAGTCATGTGACGCGTCTATGAGTTGCACGTCAGTTCCGCCGTCAGGCGACGCTGAAGTCGACAGACGAAGGTCGAGACCTTTGCGGGTCAGTTCATCGAGCAGCGCAGCCAAACCGATAGCCACTACTGACCGTCCGCCGGCTCGGCGATCTCATCGGCTGTTGTCAACATGCCGTTGTCTCCGGCGACGTCATCCGAGGAAGCATCTACAATCGGATCATCATCGACGACTGTATTGTCAACAGCTGCCTCGTCGGCCACCGTCGGGTCGGCTTTCACCTTGGCACCGCTATCAATCGACCCATCGTCGGGCGGAACGCCGAGAATGCGCAGCGCATAGAGCGCAACGTCGCTGAAGACCGGGGCGGCGACAGTCGAAGCCGCCCATCCCTGTTGAGGCTCGTCGACCACAATGACCATCGACAGCCTCGGATTGTGGGCCGGCACATAGCCGGCGAACGTGGCGACATAGCGGCGGTTACCGTCCTGCCCGTAGCCGGTAACCCCGTTGGTGTCCTCGAACACCTTCCAAGCGGTACCCGTCTTGCCTGCCACGGTGTAGCGGTCGATCTGGGCGCTACTGCCGGTTCCGTCACGAACGACGCCGACCAACATGTTGGTCACTTCAGCCGCCGACTCGGGCCGCAGTGCAGGCTTGCCAGGCTCCATCTGACGAGGAAAGAAATCGCCTGCCGGGCTACGCAGACCCCGCACAAGTGACAGCTGCTGATAGACACCCCCGTTGGCGAACACGTTGTAGGCCGCAGCCAGCTGCGCGGCGGTGACCGTTACTCCCTGTCCGATGGGGATGGAGCCGGCGTCACTCCCCTGCCATTGGTCGACCGGGCGCACCAAACCCGATTCCTCTCCTTTGGCCCCGATGCCGGTCCGCGATCCGAATCCAAATCGAGTGAGGTAGTCGTGCAGCCTGCCTGGGCCAACCTGCTGGGCAACCTTGATTGTGCCGACGTTCATGGAGTCGGCGAGGATGTTGGCCATCGAGTACGGAGCGGCCGGATGGGTGGGATCATCACGGAACGAGTGACCACCGATCGAAATTGACGGTGGAACCTCGATAGACGTGCCGGAAGTAAAACCGAGGTCTTCCACCGCGGCGGCAATACTCACCGGCTTCAGCACCGAGCCCGGTTCGAATTGCTCGGTAAGCGCCATGTTGTGACGGGGAATCATGCAACCGTCTTCACGGTCCCGGTCCACCGACGCCATGGCCAGGATCTCGCTCGTAACCGGATCGCTAAGCACTGCGGTCAGTCCTTGGGCACCGGTCTCCTCGCAGTGCTGAAGTAGCGCTTCCTCAACCACGTACTGAATCCGGTGGTCAATGGTCAGAACCACGTCGTAGCCCGCAGCCCCCGGGTTTACCTCCCACTGGCCACCGCTGATGCTGCCATATCGACCCCGCTCGAACAGCTCTTCTCCGGGAATTCCGATCATGGCGTCGTCGAACTGGGCCTCCACTCCGTAGATGCCCACGTTGCCGGTGTCGACCCGACCAACAATGGGTTTTGCCAATTGATCAGCCGGGTAAATGCGACGTTCCGAAGGTTGGAGATAAAGACCGGTGGTCAACTCGGCGGTGTCCGACCGCCCCCGCAGTTCGAGAAGGGCAGTTTCCACCGAGTCGTCGATATTTGAGGCCAATAGCTCGTATCGATCGCCCTCACCATCACCCACGAGACGTTCAAGCACCTCTGGCGGGCTCATACCCACCAAAGGTGCCAGCAGTTCAGCGGTAACCGCCGGCGAACCGACCTGTGATGGATCGATTACCAGGTCATGCCCCTGAGTCGAGGACGCCAGCACAAAGCCGTTGCGATCCTCGACCTTTCCCCGGTAAGCCTCTAGGGGGCGCACCCCGGCCCGCTGGCTTTCCCCCACTTCCCGGTATCGATCTGGCCTCATTATCTGGAGATCAATGAGGAAGGCGACAAAGGTCGCCCCGATGATCACCATGACCACCAGAATCCCGACAAGTCGAGTCAGCGGGTCGTTGGGATCGCTGGTGCGCCGGAATCGACTCCGTCGGACCTCTCTTCGCCGTTCGTCGCGAGACGACGGCCGGAGCATGGTGGTCATCCGGAGCTTCCGGCAACCGCTACCGCTCCGGCCCATACCGGCCCTGAAGCGTCACCCTCTGGAACCTGACTGTTTCCGTCGACCTGAACACTGGACGATCCGACAGTGGACGTCGACTCAACGGCAACCGATGCGCCATCAACCGATGCGCCATCAACTGATGCGCTATCAACTGTTTGAATGACAGGAAGAGCGGATTCGACAACGACATCGGCGACCGCCGAACGTGTTTCCGAACGGGTCTGGCCGGCTGACGCGTTGAGCCCGCCGGAGGTTGCGGTGGTCCCGGCTATCGAGGCCAGTCCCGAAGGCGAATTGTTGTCGGGATCGGATGCGCGCTCACCATCGACAGTCACACCATCAACAGACACACCATCAACGGTTTGGCTATTGACCGTTGCCCCATCGGTGGTGGCGGTTGCCACGGCCTGGAGCGCCGCCTCGACTCCGGCGGAGACAAGGTCGGGATCAGCTGCGGCCACAATCCTCTCGGCCGACCTGTCTGTCGATTGTTCCCCCAACGAGATGGGCACCGGAACGGCCACCGCCGGTTCACTGGGCGCCAGGTACACCGGATTGACCGCCCGAACCAGTCCCATGGACATTGCCTGTTCGATGATGGCTGACGGAGCTGACGCCTCTTCAACCAGTCGTTCCAGGCGGGTGTGCTCGGCTTCCGACGTGGCGATCTCGGCTCTAATGCTGTCAAGACGATGCTGGTTCGCCACCAGCTGGGCCTGGATCAGAGCAACGGCAAAAAGGCCGGCCAGGAGAACAACGAAGGTGGCCACGATGGCATAGCGCCGGCGGGCGCGATTGCGAATGGCAACCTGATCAAACACCTGCAGCGTCGGCCGCCCCCCTGACGACGAGGTGCGCCGAGAAGCGGAAGATCGCCCGCTTGAGCGGGCCCGCGACGAAGCTCCGCTATTGCGGTTCCGTTCTGTTGATCGATTGCTCTTGCGAGCGACGGCGGCTGCCACGGTTTGTCCTAGCTCCTCTACTTACATTCCCAACGCATACATCTACTGGTGGCCTGGTGTCCGGCCCACTTCCCTATCGGCCTCACGGTTTCAGGCCGCCACCCGCTCCACTACCCGTAGCCGAGCACTGCGGGCCCTCGGGTTGGCCTGCTCTTCGGTCGACGACGGGCGACGAACGGCAGGTCTAACGATTGAAAATTCGGCCCTGGCAACTTCCACCGGAAGTCCAGGAGGCTCATTAACCGTTGATCGGTCCCGAAAGGCTGACTTGACGATCCGATCCTCACCCGAGTGGTAGGTCAAGACCAGCAATCGGCCACCGGGACAAACGGCGTCGAGTGCGACCTCCAAGGCCCTCTGGAGTGCACCCAACTCGTCATTCACCTCAATGCGAATGGCCTGGAAGGATCGCTTGGCCGGATGCCCTCCGGAGCGGCGGGCAGCTGCCGGTATGGCTTGCACAATGATGGCCGCCAGCTCACCGGTGGAGCTCACCGGCCGCGAGGCGACAATGCTGGCGGCTATTCGTGAGGCGAACCGTTCGTCGCCGTAGGTTCGGAGAACACGCCCCAGCGAGGTTTCGTCGTAGCCGTTGACCACTTCGTCGGCGGTAAGGGCCGATGATCGATCCATTCTCATGTCCAGCGGGCCGTCGTTTCGAAAACTGAAGCCTCGGTCCGAGCGATCGAGCTGCGGCGAACTCACACCGAGGTCAAAGAGGAAGCCACTTATGGTGGCGTCACCGGCGTGATCACGGAGGATCTGGGCCAGACGGTCGAATCGACCGGCCACCACCTGCACTCGATCACCATGAACCTCAAGGCGTTGAGCCGCCACTTGGCGGGCATCGGCATCTTGGTCAATCCCAATCAAGGTCAGGTCGGGACGGGCACCGAGTACAGCCACGGCATGCCCGGCGCCGCCGAGTGTGGTGTCCACGAACATGCCGGAGGGAATGGTGGAAGTCAGGTCCACCACCTCTTCGACCATGACCGGTTCGTGGTCAAATGACGCCGAGTGACTGTCGTGGTCGCTCTCGGCAAACTGGTTGACGGCGAGGTGACGCTGTTCAGGAGTCTCACCCTTACGAGGATCCATAGACGGATGAGGGCTTACCCCAAGCTCACGTATCGGCCATCGATAACCCCCCGGACTGCAACGCGATCCAGGTTTTATCTCCTGGGGGACGCTAAGAGAAGTAGCGGGCGGAGTCGTGGGGCAGAAGCACTTCTCTTCGCCTCCCGGGAGGCAATCGATGAACGATATTGTGTTGTGGTTCGCCCAGCCTCCTTTCAAAGGGCTCGGGTAACGGGTGACTTCCCGCTGGGTCCCTGGGCTAAAGACCCAATCTGGCTACTGCCTCAGCCAGCTCGTCAGCTGCTTCCTGTGTGCCCAGGTCCTGGGCGTAGGTCTCGGCCGGCCAGATTTCCACCCGATCGAATAGACCGCTGATAACAACCTGAGATTGAAATCCGAGTTCATCCAGCAACTCACGGGGCAGTGTGATTCGGCCGGCTGCATCGAGCTTGACTTCACGCACGCTGTTCATGAGTTTCCGGAACACCCGCATCGAAATGCGGGAAGCTGCAGATTCTGTTTTCCATTTTTCGGCCACTTGCCGAAACTCGTCCTCACTCCAGAGTCCGAGACAACCATCGAGCTGGGTGATGTACCCCCGCTCAGCAACGAACGCTCTGAAAGGGGCAGGGAGGACCACTCGGCCCTTGTCGTCGACCGCATGTTCGTATTGGCCGACAAACACATCCTCACCTCTTTCTCCATTCGTTTCGCTCTAACCAGATCTTTGGGCCTGCCTTTGCCCTCCCCCGCTTTGGGTTGAGCGCTTCGGGTTGGCCCCCTTTTCGTGGGCTTGTCTCCCACTACGTGACAAATTAACCCACTTCGCCCCCCTATGCAACCTTTTTCGCTGCTTTCTGCGCGAAGAAGTCACGGAGAGTGCAAACATCTGTTCGAAATTACAACCTCGTAATACCGACTAGAAGCTTGTTTGCCAGCGATCATCAGCGAACGGCGCCCAGCCGAGAGGTGCCCGAAACCGGCAGGAACTAGCGGGTTAACACCTCGAAGTAGCCACCCAAAGACGGTGACCGGGTCGCCGTCACGGATCTGGGCGCACCAACCGCCCGCCCGGTGGGGCGAAGTGGGGCGAGTGGGCGACAATGGGGAGCATGACCCAAGCCTCAGGAGCGAGCAGACGCCCATCGGAGATTGTCCCCGCTCCCACCAGTGCTGAACTTGACCGACTGGCGCTTGAGCGCGCTAAACATCTCCGGCAAGCACCCAACGATTGGCATGTGTGGGAAAGCACGGGCTCAGCCAACGTCTTCCATCACTTCCGCCCGGACAGCGCGGACCACGAAATCTGGATACGGCGTCTAGAAGCCGAAGCCTTGATACTCGGGTCGGCTCAACGGCCGGACGTTCTTCATCCCGACATCCACCGAAGGCCGCTTGAGATCTGCCGTCGCCGTTCCGGAGGCGGCCTGGTTCACCTCGACCCGTCAACCGACCTTTGGATCGATATTTTGCTACCGACGTCGTCTCCTCTGTGGGTGGATGACCTGGCCAGATCGTTCCATTGGCTGGGTGACCTGTGGGTTGATGTCCTTCGAGCGTGTTTCCCGAACGCCGAGCTAGAGGCTCATAGGGGGCCAACGTCGGGGTCCGGCGACGTGTTGTGCTTCGCCGGCTTGGGTCACGGCGAGGTGACGCTGGGTGACAACAAGATTGTGGGCCTATCGCAGCGTCGGACCCGGCAGTGGACCCGGCTTCAATGTGCGGTCATCCAACAATGGTCGCCCGGCTGGTGGCTAGGGGTACTCAACGATCCTGAAACCATCGATCCTCAACAGGTTCGAGCAGGTCTACCCGATCACCTTTCGACAATCAACGTCGATGTCCTGGCCCATCAGTTCGTTCAGTTGGTGACGTCGGAGCCCCCGGCTGGGCGATTGACGACCCGGTGCCCCGGTTGAGCCCGGCCACCGCCACCCTCGGCAGGTGCGACCGCCGATGGACACTGCCTCGTATTACTTCTCACGCTTCACCGAAGACGATTAGTCTTTGGCAATGGCACGGGCTTTGGTTCTCAATGCAACCTACGAGCCGATCGGTGTCGTGTCCGGCCGACGGGCACTGATCTTGGCGCTCGCCGAGCGGGTGGATGTTCTCTCCGAATCGGACGTCGTCTATTCTTCGGCCGATTTGGCGATGCCGGTGCCCTCGGTCATTCGACTGCGATACTACGTCAAGGTGCCGTACAAGCGAACTGCGCCGCTCAGCCGCCGGGCCGTGTTCGCCCGGGACAGGGGCAAGTGCCAGTACTGCTTCCGTCAGGCGGAAAGCATCGATCATGTGATTCCTCGATCCAAGGGAGGCCCCCACACGTGGGAAAATGTGGTGGCCTGTTGCCGTAGATGCAACACGGCCAAAGGCGATCGTCTTCTGGGCGACTGCCACCTCAGCCTCAAGGAGCCACCGAAGGCGCCAACTCAATACGTGTGGGTCAAAGTGGCCGCCGGCGCCATTCCCGACGATTGGACGCCGTACCTCGACCAAGTGGCGGCATAACCCAGACGAAGTACATAGCCTCGACGAGATACATAGCCCCAACGAGATACATAGTCCCAACGAGATACATAGCCCAGCCGACTGCAACGCGGTAACCGACGACCAGTCGCCCTTCGGTTCGCAGAACCAGTGTTTAGGCGTATACCGTTGGGTAACGATTGGCCTGCCAGTCCGGCTAGGTCAGCCACGTTCGTGCTCAAGGGCCTTTGAAGGCCTGACTCACCGGGCCCACAGGGGGTTGATTCACATGGAAGCCAACTATTCGCAGGAAGCCGAGGCCTACCGGGAGAAGATTCAGGCTTTCCTAGCCGAGCATCTGCCGGCCGACTGGAGTGGAGTCGGCGTACTCTCCAGTGAAGAGGCCTTGGCCTTCACCCAACAGTGGCGCAACACGCTGCGGGATAACGGTCTATTGGCTCTCAGCTGGCCAACCGAATACGGCGGCGCCGGTCTGAGTGCGCTTGAGTCCGTCATCATCTCCGAAGAGTTCCAAAAGGCCGGAGTGCCCACAGGAGGCCCGAACGATGTGTTCGGCATCCAGATGGTTGGCAACACCATCATCCAGTGGGGAACCGAGGAGCAGAAGAAGCACTTTCTGCCGCGAATCATCAGTGGTGAAGATGTCTGGTGTCAGGGATATTCGGAGCCGAATGCCGGGTCCGACCTCGGCAATCTCGGTTGTCGCGCCGAGCTGGATGGCGACGAGTGGATTATCAACGGCCAGAAAATTTGGACGTCGGCCGGCCACCTGGCCAACTGGATCTTCGTATTGACCCGCACCGACGCCGACGTCAAGAAGCACCGTGGCATCACCTTCCTGCTGTGCCCGATGGACCAGCCGGGTGTAGAAGTCCGGCCCATCCAGATGCTTTCCGGCGAGTCGGAGTTCAACGAAGTGTTCTTCACTGACGCCCGAACAGCCAAAGAGAACGTGATCGGCGAGGTCAACGGCGGCTGGGGCGTGGCTATGACGCTCCTTGGATTCGAACGAGGCGAAGCAGCGGCCAAGACCCCGATTGCGTTCAAGGGCGAGCTTGATCGCCTACTAGAACTGGCCCGACAGCGAGGAATGGCCGACGATCCGGTCATCCGTCAACGGCTGATGTGGTGTTACTCCAAGGTGGAGGTGATGCGCTACCTGGGTATGCGAACACTTACCGCCTTCCTCGAAGGCAACCACCCGGGGGCCGACGGTTCAATCTTCAAGCTCTACTGGTCCGAGTATCACCTCCTCGTTACCGAACTGGCAGTCGACATCTTGGGCCCGGACGGCATGCATTTCGTCGGCAAACTCCCGACCAGCGCATTCGCCACCGATCAACCCGGTGCGCCCAACGACTCCGGCTCGTGGATCGGCACGTTCCTCAATGCCAGGGCCGGCACGATCTACGCCGGCACCAGTCAGGTTCAGCGAAACATTATCGGTGAGATGGTGCTGGGGCTTCCGAAGGAACCTCGGGCTGATGGCGGCGCCTGGAAAGACACCCCGAAGTAGAGGCTGATGCGGTCTTGGATTGCAGTCGTCGCTGCTATCGGACGCCGACCGGACCTATGGCGAACAGCCACCGGGGCAGCTCGATCGCATGCGCCTCCCCGTTGGTGGCGGCATCGTCCGTGGCTCCCGCTACCCGATCGCCAATGGATGGACTTTCGACTGACCACCGCCTACGGCACTTCATCGTCGGAGTACCGACCGGCTCACGGAGCTCCCCAGGCCGATGAGCTCATCGAGTGGCTGGAGTGGCTGCGATCCTGGAATCAAGACGTTCCATCCGAACGTCACTGACCAACGCAACAGGTTCGGTCGCCACAGCTCATCCGCCCCTTGGTTAATGGATGCCTCCAGGACGTTGACCGAGCGCGCGAAGCCCGACGGCTGCGGCGCCGATCAGCGGACCCTCGTGGCCACACCCGGCCGGGGTGATACGGGCTGAGCGACTGAAGTCCAGCCGGCAGACCCTGTTCATCTCGGCCTGAGCGGCGGCAAAGAAGTGCTCACCAAACCCGATGGCCACCGAGCCGGCGACAACCACCAGTTGGATATCCAATAGATTGGCCACCGAGCCGGCGGCCTGGCCGACCAACCTGCCGGTCTCAGCGATCAAGGCGGTGTCGGCCTCCGCAGCCGGACGGCCGGTGTGATAAGCAATGGCGGTTCCCGATACTTCGGCTTCCAAGACTCCGCTCACATGGCCGGGTAGCGCTCGCCCGGGCTGGGACACGACAACGTGCCCGATGTGTCCGGCATTGCCGGAACCGCCGTGAAGAAGCTGACGATTGAGAACAATTCCGCCCCCTATTCCGGTGGAGACGACCATGGCCATGTAGTCGTCGGCCTCCATGGCCGCCCCCACCCATCCCTCCGCCAAAGCAAGCGCTTTGGCGTCGTTTTCCAGCCCGACTTCAAGGCCGGTCAGCCGGCCAAGGCGTTCACGCAGGCCATAGTCCCTCCACGCCGGAATGTGCACCGGTGACACCTGATCGCCGCCCCTCGTCATAGGGCCACCGCAACCGACGCCGCAAACCGAGTACCGGTCGAACGGAGCGAATGTCGACATCAGCCGGGCCAGGCATTCGAACAGTTCATTCCCGTCATCGGTGGTCGGTGTCTCGACGGAACGGCAGTCCAACAGCCGCCCCGCGGCCGACACCACCCCGGCAGCCAGTTTGGTTCCGCCGACATCTACTGCGAGAATGGGGGCCTCCATCGGTCCAACCGTAGCGCCCACGCCGACACCATTAATGGAGCCGCCGAGCACCGGACGGAAGAGTCCAGCCTGCAGCCCCAAAGCGGTACGGCCATCACAGCGTCATGAATGGCCATTGGTGCCGATACGAATAGCGGATTATCCGATACCCTGCCACGTGGAGCGGTTAGGAGGCAGCCCGACAGTGAGCACAACTGAAGCCGCCGTGTTGGATGAAACACGCGCTTATCAATTTGCTTCAGCCTTCAACGCAATCCGGGACAACATGCAGCAGGTCGTACGCGGAAAGCAGTACGTCGTTGAACAAACCCTGTTGTGTTTGATCTCGGGAGGGCATCTTCTTGTTGAAGATGTTCCCGGCGTCGGCAAAACACTTCTGGCCAAGGCGATGGCCGCCTCGGTCGGCGCCAAGATTGGTCGAATCCAGTTCACTCCCGACCTTCTTCCAGGCGATGTGACCGGGATAAACGTCTGGAACCGCAACACATCGACGTTCGAGTTCCGTCCAGGCCCGATTTTCACCGAGCTGGTGCTGGCCGACGAGATAAATCGGTCGTCACCCAAGACGCAGTCGGCGCTGTTGGAAGCCATGGCAGAGTCCCAGGTCACCGTTGACGGCGTTACCCATGCTCTCAGCTCAACCTTTATGGTTCTGGCCACGCAAAATCCCATCGAGCAGGAAGGCACCTATCCCCTGCCCGAGGCCCAGCTTGATCGGTTCCAGATGAAGATCTCGGTCGGGTACCCCGACCGAGCCGAGGAGCTGAATATTCTGCGGACGCACGAGACCGACGGTCTCGTCGATCGCCTGCGACCAGTGGCCTCGCTCCAAGATGTAGCCGCCATGCAGCAGATGGTTTCGGCGGTCCAGATAGCACCCGAGCTTCGCAACTATCTCATCGACCTGGCCGACGCGACCCGCCGACATCAGGCCGTAGCTCTCGGACTGTCACCGCGCGGAACGTTGAGTCTGCAACGAGTGGGACGTGCCCGGGCTGTTTCCCAGGGCCGAACCTACGTGACCGACGATGACATCAAGTCGGTGGCCCCATACGTGATGGCCCACCGTGTGCTTTTGAGGCCTGAAGCGACAATTCAAGGCGCAACATCGGCCGGCGTTGTAACCGACATCCTTCGAGCGGTGCCGGTCCCCTACGACCGAACAAGATGAAGCTGACGAGGGCCGGTCTGGTACTGGTCGTCGCCGTCGCCATGCTTATCGCCGCCGCCAGACTCTTTGGGCTGATGGAGCTGTACATTCTGGCCGCCGCTTGTGCCGTTGTCATGGCCTTGACCGCTATCTACACCGCCACGACCCGCCTCGACATGGCAGTAAGTCGAACAGCCACACCTGCTCGACTCAGAGCCGGTACCACCGCCAGGATCGATCTGGTGCTGCGCAATCGTTCATCCCGCAAGAGTCCGGTCATGTCGGTCTACGACCAGTTGGAGGACGGCAGGGGCGCGTCGGTGCATGTCGCCCCGCTCCGATCCCAGGAAGACGCAAGGCTCGCTTATCGTCTTCCGGCACGATCGAGAGGGCGGCTGTCGGTGGGTCCGCTGGACATCACACTGGGTGATCACCTTGGCCTGACCACAACCACCATTCGGGCCGCTCGGCTGACTGAGCTGATCGTTCATCCGAAGCTGTACAACTTGGCACCGCTGGTGGCGGTCGCCGGGCACGACCCGGCAGCCGACCAGCAACAGATTCGTTCGATCGCCACCGCCGGCGAGGAGTTCTTCGCTCTTCGGCCATACGTCGTGGGCGACGAGTTGAAGCGGGTGAACTGGAAGGCTTCGGCCCGCCACGACGATCTCGTGGTGCGACAGGACGAGAAGCCGCGAACAGGTCGAGTCACGATCCTGCTAGACGTCTCACCCGATGCATACGACGATGCTGGATTCGAGCGGGCGGTGTCAGCCGCTCTCAGCGCTCTCTACGCCGGATTCCACGGAGGCGATTCGTTGCGATTCGCTACGTCCGCCTCGCCGGCGTGGACCGAAATTCGTACCCGATCGGAGCTCGAGGGAGTCGACGAACAACTGGCTCTGATCGGGCGATCGCGTGAGGGCTCGTTCGTCCAGCGCATCGAGGAAGTGACCAGGTCGACGCGCGGCGGAACCCTGGTCGTGGTTGGTGGTACTGTCGATGACAGTCTTGAGAAAGCCCTTGAACGGATCCTCGGCTCGTTCGGGCTCCTGGTCGCCGTCTCCTGCCAGCGTCCTCAGCGCCAGTTGCCGGAATGGGTGGTCATTCACTCCGATGAAAGTAACTTCCCGATGAAATGGAGTAACGCCGTCGCCGGTTCCCAGATGGCCAGGCCCTCCGCCAGCGGACTCGGCGACCGATGACCCGCTTGTAGACAGTTACGGAATACGTAGAGGAACGCCCGATGCAAAACAACACGGCCCGACACCTCGCCCCTCTGTGGCTCGAGCTGGCAGCAGCCCTACTGGTCCCCAGCGCCATCGTCGGTTTCATTCGCGTCTTCGCCGAGCCGGGAGCCATGATTCCCGTGGTTGGGGCGGCGCTGTTGTCCTCGGCCGTGTCGGTAGTGTCGCGGCGTCTAGGACTTCCACTGATCTTGACAGCCGTTGCCTCATTCGGCTTGCTTGGCCTTCTCCTCATGACCGCCTACGCCCCGGGGACGGCAACGCTGGGCATCGTTCCCACAGGCGAGACCATCACCGCCTTTCAGGTACTCATAGATGATCTGGTCGTGAACTTTCAGGGCCAGAAGTCACCGGTGCCGACGTTGGACTCCTTCATCGCTACCTCGATGGTGGCGGCCTGGGTCATGGCGTTTCTTACCGACTGGGGTGCCATGCGGCTGCGCTTGGCCTTTGAGCCGGTCTTTCCCTCAAGTCTGATCTTTCTCTTCACCGCCATCCCTCCGATTTCAGCCAGCCGGTTTCAGGTTTTGGCAACCGTCGCCTTTGCGTTCGGGTTGGCCAACTGGGCGGTTGCCCAGCGTATGGCCAAGCTGGTGGAGCAGACCGTCTGGCTCCCGGCGCATGAACGACTCGGGCCAAGCACTCTGGCACGAGGTGCCCTGCTCCTGTCAGCCCTCGCAGTGCTCGGAGGGGTTCTCGTCGGCCCCAGACTGCCGTGGGCTGACGCTGATCCGATGTACAGCTTCGCCGAACAACGTGATCCGGTAAGACGGGTGGTCAGCCCGTACGTACAGATCGACAAGCGACTGGTCGAACAGCGCGATCAGGTCCTGTTCACGGTCGAGTCCCCGGAGTCGACCTACTGGCGTATAGCCGGACTCGACAAATACGAAGACAACCTCTGGAAGGTGGAGGGCGATTTCTCTCCCGAAGACGGAGATCTCCCCGGCCAGAATTTGGGTGGGCAGCGCAGTGAGCTTTCACAGAAGATCGAGATCAGGTCGCTGGCCGCCATTTGGCTGCCTGCTGCCTTTGCTCCAGCCCGTATAGAAGAGACGTCGGCCGAACTCACTTGGAACGGCGAGAGCAGCTCACTGACCGTCTCCAACGGCATCGACACCAGCGATGGCGTCATCTACGAGGTCGTGTCTTCAGTGCCGAGCTTCACCGTTGACGAGCTACGCGCCGCCCCGGCGACCATTCCACGAGACATCGCCGAACGCTATCTCGGGCTGCCAGACTCACTCACACCCCGAGTCGCCGAAGTGGCCCAACAGATAACGGCCGGTCAAGCTACCACGTATGACAAGATGTTGGCTCTACAAAGCCACTTCCAGGCCTACGACTACAGTCTCGACCTGGGTCCCCGTGGCGAAGACCCGATCGAGACGTTCCTCAACGAACGCAAAGGGTTCTGCCAGCAGTTCTCCGGCACTTTTGCCCTGATGGCCCGATCGCTCGGCGTCCCCACCCGGGTGGCCACCGGGTTCACCTGGGGTGATCCGTCAACCAACGAAGAGGGAAACACCGTCTTCACGGTTACCGGACGACACGCTCACGCCTGGCCCGAAGTCTATTTTGACGGCCTCGGGTGGGTGGCGTTCGAGCCGACACCCGGTCGCGGTCTCCCCGGGGCCACCAACTACACGAACATCACGCCTCAACAGGACTCCCTGGTCGAGGGTTCTCAGGCCGCCGAGCCCGAAGTGGACGTCACCCCGGAAGAAGAGATTCTTCCTTCCGAAGTAGATCCCCCGACCCCTAACGAGCAGCTTGCACCCGAGCCGGAAGTCGGATTCGGTGCTGGTGACGCCGACGATGGATTCTCACTGCCGTCGATACCGTGGCGGCTGATCGGGGCTTTGGCTCTGCTTGCCGCCTACCCGGTTGGCGTCTTGACCGCCCGAAACGTTCGGCGTCGGAACCGCCGCACCGCCTGCTCCTCACCGGCCGACAGGGTCGACGTGGCATGGAGCGAGGCCTGTGAAGAGTACGACCTCACGTTGAGCCTGCGACGAGCTCCCTCAGAGACACGGACCGAATTTGCCGGCCGATTGGTGGACGATCGAGCGATCAACGCCGGAGAAATGAGGCGCCTCGCTGAACTGGCGACCGCTGCTCGTTTCGCCGGCGGTGCTGTGACGGAAGCCGAGGCATCGCAGGCCGACCACCTCAGCGGGTCGATCACAACCGCCGTGGCTGACCTGCTACCCAAGCTGGCCCGCCTCGGGCGCATCCTCGATCCGCGACGCCTGCTCCGCAAGGGTTCACCGCGCCAGCTGATTACCGAAAGCCTCCGTCAGAACAACGGTGACCAAGGGGACCTGATAGAAGTCGGCGGCTCGGACCGAAAATAGTCGACGCAACAAAACAACCGACCCGGGCCGACGGTCCGGGCGTCGACACCCGACTTGACTTCAGCTGATTAAATCAGTCGTTGTCCTGGTCTTCGGCCAAGTCACCATCCGACCGACCGGAGGCCGGATTGGCGGCACGGAAAGCACGGGTGAACTGATCGATACCGGCTCGTCCCATCATCCGGAGGTTGCGTTCAAAGCCAATGGCGGCACCCATGGTGACGACAAACCCGGCGAAGGCCAGCAGGTAGTGGATTTGCAGTGTGGCCACCATCAGCGCCAGACCAACGACAAACCACAGAACCATCCACTTCAGGGAACCCAGAGCATGGCGGTAGACCGTGGTCTCGCCAACCTCGCGAGCGAGCCGAGGGTCGGTGCGGTGAAGATTTTCCTCTATCTCGGCGAGAATTCGCTGCTCATCTGGGGATAGGGGCATAGTTTGGGTCCTTCGGCTTCCGGCAAGGGCCTCATCGCTTGCTTTCTACAGTCTCGCGCAAGATGAAGCGAGGAACAACGCAGGCCGGTACTTCAATGCTGTTATTTGGGAAACTCCGCCCAAACACAACCTATTCCAGCGGCGCTGGTTCCAGGTTCTACGTGAAACCGACCGCTTCAGATCCAATCGGCGGATTCGTCGGCTCCTGCAGACAACAACAACGAAATAGTACCCGAGGCACAAGAAACACCGAACCGTCGGGCCAAAACACTATGGCTGAGCATCTTTATCCGGCCGGATAGAACGCCCGCCCCTGCCGATTGCCAAGTCACCAAACTTGGTTCGAATCTCATCCACAGCTTCATCAACGCCTTCATGAGGCAGGCTGGCATCCCCACTCGTGCTTTGAGGCGTGATCGGTCCGCCGGCTTCAAGATCTAGCCGTAGTTGACGAGTGGTCGATCCGCTCAAACCGCCGGCGGCGACGCCGAGAAGCCGTATACCGTGGCTGAGAACATCTTTCTCCGCCTCCAAGTCGGCGAACAACACCTTGCATACCTCGGCGATTTCCTGTGACGTCGAGGTGGCGGCCGTCAACGTGACCGAGCGGGTCATGGTCTCAAACGAACCGAGACGGACTTTGATCGAGATCGTCCGGCCAAACAGCTCAGAGCTGCGCAGACGGGCGGCCACCGCATCGGCTAACGAGACAAGACAGCTGTTCACCTCCGATGGCGACATGACATCGAAGGGAAACGTCACCTCTTGGCTGATGGACTTCACCGGCCTGTCGACTTCGACCTGACGATCGTCGACGCCATTGGCCAGCGCGTGGACATGACGCCCGACGGCCTCCCCCACGCAGGCAATCAAGCTGTCGACCTCCAGGTCGGCGATGTCGCCAACAGTGCGGACTCCGAGCCTGGCCAACTTGTCGGCTGTCTTCGGACCGACCCCCCACATCGCCCGGATTGGAAGGGGACGAAGAAAGTCTTGTTCGTCCGAGGCAGCGACCACGAGAACGCCCAGCCCGGCCTTGATTCGGCCGCCAATGACCTGTGGCTTCGCCGCATCGGACGCCAACTTGGCCACATGTTTGGTGCGTGCCACACCGACAGAACATCTCAGGCCCTCCTGATCGAGAATCCGATTTCGGATCTCGGCCGCCAGGACGTCAGGTGCCCCCAACAAGGACCGAGCGGAAGAAACATCCAAAAACGCTTCGTCAAGTGACAGAGGTTCAACCGCGGGAGTGACATCTCGGAAAATGGCCATTATTCGACTGCTTGTCTGGCGATACAGGCTGTGGTCTCCCGGTAGAACCACCGCCTGAGGGCACAGGCGCAAGGCCGTAGACATTGGCATGGCGGAACGTACACCGAACACCCGGGCCGGATACGAAGCGGCGGCCACCACTCCCCTGGGCCCCGTCCCTCCGACGAGAACCGGCTTGCCTTGCAGATCAGGGCGCCTCAGCACCTCGACGGAGGCGAAGAAGGCATCCATGTCGACATGAAGCACCGTCGGCTCGCCGGCACCACTGTTGCCTCCATCACCTGCTGTCATGAAGGCGAAGTACCTGTCTCTCGCCGTTCTCGATCATGAGTCGATAGCGATAGAGATGACCGTTGGGCTCATTGCCGTTGGACCACTCGAGAAGGGGTTCCACCACCCACGGCGGAGAACCGGCGACCTGTTGGGACACGCCATCACGCTCGACGAAGCGGGCGTCAAACACGATGCCGTCAGGATCATCGATGGTCAGTTCGCCGCTGTAGGAGAACGCTCGATGAACCTGCACGTCGAGATGAAACCCACCGTCATGCGGGGCGATCACTTCGACCCGATAGATCGGCTCCGACCACTCCTCCACAACCAGACCGGTCTCCTCAATCACCTCACGACTCAACGCCTCCAGAGGCCGCTCCCCCGGATCGATGACACCACCCGGCGGGCTCCAGTCAACGGAACCGTTGCGCCTCCGGTTGGCCACGAGTAGGACACTGTTGTGATCAAGCAGTAGCCCGGCGGCCACCGACCACCGTCGAAGCTCGTTGTCGTCGTTCGATCCGGACATGGCAACACCTGGTACTAGCGAGTAATGGCGAGATGATGGCGGGTGGGAAAGATCCCTCTCCCCGAGCGTTCCTGCTGGTCGAACGACCCCAACCTGCAGCCTAGTCTCCGGTTGTGACCGGGCCGTCAACCCGCGGTCAGCGGCCACAACAACAGTACGATCGTCTTTGTGGCTTCAACCGCAGATCCAGAACCGGACGGCAACCAACAGACGCCGGTCCCAGCATCGGATTCGGCCGACCGGGCACTAATGCCGTTTGACGGCCTGGTAGCACCGGCGCCGCTCGCCCCGGACCCTCCCCCCACAGCCCGCTACGGGGCTTTCGCCGCTATCGCCATTGGCGGACTGCTTGGCTTCGGCATCGGCTACGGGGTGGGTGATTTGTTGGGATCCAGCTCAACGTGGGCCGCTGTGGGCGCCATCATCGGCGCTGTAACCGGTTCAGTCGGTGTCGGCATCGTCGCCAATCTGACCTTGCGGGCCATGGGCGAGTGGAACGAGGTCAAACACCCCGAGCGCTCCCACGACTCGCAGGAACAGGAGTAGCCATGTCCAGCCACGTTTCCGGGAGTAGCTCCCATGACGCCGCTGGCGGGGCCGAGTTCCTTGAGCTTGCGGTCACTCTGGCCCGGACCGCCGGTGCCACCGCTGTAGCCATGCGACCCGATGCCATTGGTACAACGACGACAAAGTCATCTGACACAGACCCCGTGACCGCAGCAGACAAAGCGGCGGAACAACTCATCGTCGATGGGATCCTGGCCGCCCGACCGAACGACGCCATTGTCGGTGAGGAGGGAGGCGGAATTGCCGGAACGACCGGCGTCTCCTGGTTCGTGGACCCGATCGACGGCACCGCCAACTACGTCTACGGCATACCGATCTACGCTGTCTCCATTGCCGTCGAGGTCGACGGCTCCGTGGTGGTGGGAGTTGTATACAACCCGGAATCGGACGAGCTGTTCACCGCTCGCCGCAGAGGTGGGGCCTTCCGAAACGGTGAGCCGATTCGAGTCAACGCCGACGTTCCGCTGGCCAAGGCTCTGATGGGTACCGGGTTCGGCTACAAACCAGAGGATCGGGCGGTCGATGGAGCGGTAATAGCGGAACTGCTCCCCAAGATCCGTGATCTCCGACGCCTTGGATCGGCCGCACTGGACTTGTGCGCTGTGGCCATGGGCCGGTTCGACGCCTACTTCGAAACCGGCCTGCACGTCTGGGACTATGCCGCCGGAGCACTTCTGGTGGAAGAGGCCGGCGGCCAGTGCTGCGGCCTCGACGGTTCGACACCGGGCCCGGAAATGATGATCGCCGCCCATTCACCCTTGGCCAATGATCTTGCCGGCGCGCTGAAACTGGCAGCAGAAACGGCTAGCGTGGAGGGCCGTGTCGGGAGGGACTGACCCGGCATCCGCACCTATAGGTCAAGAATCAGGCAGAATTTTACTGTGGGTACTCGAATACTTACCGTCGAAGACGACGAGCGAATCAGGCAAGCAGTGACCATGGCCCTCGAAGAAGAGGGATGGGATGTCACCGAAGCGGCCACCGGCGAGACAGCGCTGGATTCGTTCACCAGCGATCCGGCCGATGTCGTGCTCATTGACATCATGCTTCCCGGCATCGACGGCTTTGAGGTCTGCCGCTCAATCCGTCGGGCCAGCGATGTGCCGATCATCATGGTCACCGCCAGAGCCGACACCCACGACGTGGTGGCCGGACTGGAAGCCGGTGCTGACGACTACTTGACCAAGCCGTTCGCCCCGAAAGAACTCTCGGCTCGAATACGGGCCATGTTGCGCCGAGCCCGGGCGGCCGAGCCTGGCGATATGGAACGCATCAAGGTTGGCGAACTTGAGATCAGCCCCGATGAGGGTTTGGTCATGAAGAACGGTGAGGAACTCCATCTGACAAAGACAGAGTTCAAGCTGCTGGTCGAGCTGGCTTCACAGCCGGGCAAAGTGTTCAGCCGAGAAGTACTCCTGGAGCGAGTCTGGGGTTACGACTACTTCGGTGACGGTCGCCTGGTGGACGTCCATGTTCGTCGACTACGCACCAAGGTCGAGAGCGATCCGGCAAGTCCCCGCTACGTCGTTACCTCTCGAGGCCTGGGCTACAAACTCCAACCCTAGCGATGGAGAACAGACGCTGGTGGCGGGGCCTCCAGGCCCGAATCACCATCGCCTATGCTGTGGGCGCTCTGCTGCTGTCTACTGTCGTGGCCGTGACCAGCTTCACCATCGCTCAAAGCAACCTGCTGGCATCGACGAAAACATCGGCTCAGGAACAGTTCCGCCAGAACGCCAGAATCGTTCGCGATGACCTGGAAGCCATAGCCCTGCAAGGTGCTGAGGACGAGGGTGCGGAGTACGCCGAGCTGATCGAAGAGATCGTTCTCGGCGACAGCTTCAAACTCCTCTACCCGCCCGAAAGCAGTTCGGCCGTCGGTCGAGTGCCGGGCGACCGTGAGCCGATTGCCCTTGAAAGCGCCGTCGTCCAGCTCAAGGTGGCCGACATTGTCTACGAACTCCCAGCGTCGTCGCAGCCCGATGAGCCCGCCAACTCCGAGGCCGGTAACACGCTTTACGCCATGGGCGTCAGCTTCGACGGTCTTAGCGCTTCGTACTACGAAGTTGTGTCGCTCCAAGAGCTGGAGCAAACGCTCACCGATCTTCGCCGAATCCTGTTCGCCACTGCGGTGGCGGCCAGCCTGGCCGGAGCAGCACTTGGCTACTACTCGGCTCGCAGGGCGTTGGCTCCGGTCAATCGAATCTCCAACGCCGCCCAGGCCATCGCCGAAGGCGACTTTGGGACTCGTCTGGACCTCTCGATCGACCCCGACCTTGCGGTGCTGTCACAGTCGTTCAACGAAATGGTTGACGCCTTGCAGGCCCGCATCCAACGAGACGAACGTTTCACTTCCGACGTCAGTCATGAGCTCCGCTCCCCGCTCATGACGCTCACCGCGTCATTGGAGGTGCTTGAGCGACGAAAGGGATCGTTGCCGGAAGTGGCCCAGCGGGCCGTAGGACTGCTTCGTGATGATCTCAACCGGTTTGAGCACCTTGTTGAGGACTTGCTCGAAATCTCGCGGATGGACGCCGGCGCAGCTCACCTCGATCTGAGCCACTTCGGCCTGGCCGAGTTTCTCATCAACGTGATCGCTCAGTCCCGAAGCCCCGAAATCGAACTCATCACCCCCGACGGTGACGAAGAGGTGTGGATCACCGCCGACAAACGCAGGCTGGCCCAGGTCATCACCAATCTGGTGGACAATGCCTCGAAGTACGCCGGAGGCGCCACCGCCATCCGATTTCGACAGGTCGGAGACAACGTCTTGATCATGGTCGAGGACGAGGGGCCGGGAGTCTCGCCTGAGGACCGGGAACGTATCTTCGACCGGTTCAGCCGGGCTGGGGCGGACGCCGGCCGTCGATCCGGCGACTCCGGCGTCGGGCTGGGCTTATCGCTGGTGAGCGAGCACGTCCGGTTGCATAGCGGCCGGGTTTGGGTCACCGAACGGACCGACGGCAAAAGCGGTGCCCGATTCGTGGTTGAGATGCCTGTCGGGGAGTACAACGAAGACTTGGAGGAGATGGCGCTGTGAGCGGCCGACACCAACGGTGGCTTCGCCCCCTTGCCACACTCCTGGTTGCGGCGATGATCTCCGGCTGTGCCCTGCCGCTGGACGCCGAGCCAAATGGCCTCAATGCCGATGGCGCATACGACGAAATCGTTCTCGGCGAAACGACTACGACGGTCGAATCCGCGCTGCAAGTCGTGGACCCGACCAATTTGGGCCTGTACTTCGTGGGCGCCGACGGGCAACTACGGATCTTGCAGCGGGGCGTCGACGTGCCCCAGATTCCGCAGATTCTCGACCAGCTCGAAGTACCGCCAACCGAAGAAGAACTCGAACAGTTTCCTGATTTGACCACACGAGTCATTCAGGCGTTCGAAGCAAAGAACCTCGGCCGGTTGAACAAGGAGGATCAGCTCGGGCTGCTGACCATCGAGGTCGCTCCCCTACTTCAGGCGACGGCAACCGAAACTCCTCGTCAGGCACGAGAAGCGGTAAGTCAAATCGTCTGCACCATCACTGCTTTGCGGTTTATCGACAACCCGATTCCCATTACCAGCGTCGCTTTCGTCGATGTTGACCAGAACCCTCTCAGCATCACCGACAGCGAGGGGGCGGCCATCGAAAGCCCATTCCAAAACTCGGACTTCAACGACTGCGAGACCGCTGAGGACATCGCGGCCGAGGACCAAGCCGATGAGGCTGAGGGCACCTCAACCACTGAGGGCTCTTAGCCGCTGCTGAGACCTGGGGCCTTCCTCACCGGCGACTTTTAGGCGAAGAACTGCTGGGCCACGTCCCACAACTGCGGACTGACGCCTTTGAGGTCGGCGACCGCATCGGAGAGCGGTACCCGAACGATCTCGTCGCTGCGCAAGGCGACCATGGATCCCCACGCTCCATCCCGGGCGGCGTCGATGGCGGCGACCCCGTACCGTGTGGAAAGCACTCGATCAAAGGCGGTCGGTGTGCCGCCCCTTTGCACGTAGCCCAGGATTGTCACCCTGGTTTCGATGCCGGTCCGCTTCTCTATCTCGTCGGCCACACGATGGGAGATACCGCCGAGGCGAACATGGCCGAACTCGTCGTAGGTGTCTTCGGGGATGTTCATGGTGCCGGCTACAGGCTTCGCTCCCTCGGCCACGACGATGAGCGAGGCGTATCGGCCGCCTTCATGCCTGGCTTCGAGGGCCTGACACACCGAATCGATGTCAAACGGCTCTTCCGGAATGAGCGTGGCCGTCGCACCACCGGCGATGCCGGACCAGGTTGCGATGTGGCCGACATGGCGTCCCATCACCTCGACGACCATCACACGATTGTGGCTCTCCGCCGTTGTCCGTAGACGGTCGATTGCTTCAGTGGCGATGGACACCGCCGTATCGAAACCGAAGGTCCGCTCGGTAACGCCAATGTCGTTGTCGATCGTCTTCGGCACGCCGACAACCGGGAGGCCTCGTTGAGAGAACTCGTTGGCGCAGGACAGTGTGCCCTCTCCGCCAATCACAATCAGGCCATCGAGTTCGTTGTCCTTCAGGGAAGTGAACACCTCGTCGACGGCGCCATCAACCTTGAACGGGTTGTATCGCGACGTTCCCAGCACGGTTCCCCCCTGCGGCAACGTGTGCTGCATTGTGGCAACGTCGAGAGGACGGAAGTGGCGCTCAACGACACCTTGCCAGCCGTCGGTGAATCCGAGAACCTCATCGCCATAGTGACGAGTAGCCTTTCGCACCACCGCTCTAATGACGGCATTCAATCCTGGGCAGTCGCCACCACCGGTCAGCACACCAAATCGCACCAGGCAAGGTTAACGCGGCGATACCGGGATGAGAGCCTGTTTTTTGCCTGACGTCACGCCTGTAGGGTTGTCGCATGTCTGTTGTCATTTCGTTGGACGCCGGCACTACCGGCGTGAGAGCACTGGCGATCAACGAAGCCGGTGAAGTCGTCCGACTGGCCTACCAGGAATTCACTCAGTACTTTCCCCAACCGGGCTGGGTTGAACACGACCTGGAGGAGATCTGGACCGGCATCCAGAACGTCATCGCCGAGTTGGCCGGCGATCTGGATGAAACAGTTGCCGCCATCGGGATTACGAATCAGCGGGAGACCGTGGCCGCTTGGGATCGAGCAACAGGCGAGCCCCTACACAAGGCCATCGTTTGGCAGGACCGCCGTACGGCCGAAGTCTGCGACCGACTAGCCGAGGCCGGGCACCTCGACATGGTCCGGTCAAAGACCGGGCTTGTGCTCGACCCGTACTTCTCAGGAACCAAATTCGCTTGGCTGTTGAACGACGGTGGCGTCGCCAACGACGCCAACCTGGCGTTGGGCACCATCGATACGTGGCTGATGTGGAAGCTGACTGACGGCGAGGCCCACTACACCGAGCCGTCCAACGCCTCCCGCACGATGTTGTTTGACATCACCACACTGAGCTGGTCCGACGATCTTTGTGAGATGCTTGGCGTCCCCCGGACCGCACTGCCAGAGGTCAGGCCCACCAGCGGACGTTTCGCCCTCACCGCCGATACGACCGCTCTCGGAGCCGGAATTCCCATCAGCGGGGTGGCCGGAGACCAGCAGGCCGCCCTGTTTGGTCAAGCCTGCTTTGAACCGGGAATGACCAAGAACACCTACGGGACCGGCAGCTTCGTCCTGATGAATATCGGTCAAACATGTCCGGCCCCAGTAGATGGATTGCTCACCACCGTTGGCTGGACGCTCGGTGAGTCGGAACCGGCTACCTATGCCTTCGAGGGGGCCATCTTTGTGACCGGTTCGGCCATTCAGTGGCTGCGAGACGGGCTCGGCATCATCAATGAAGCGGCCGAGATCGGACCGTTGGCGGAGTCGGTCGACGACAGCGGCGACGTGTTCTTTGTTCCGGCCTTTGCCGGCCTTGGGAGTCCATGGTGGGACGCCTACGCCCGGGGCACGATCGTCGGGCTGACCCGAGGGACCGGCCGGGCCGAACTCGCTCGGGCAACAGTGGAGTCCATTGTCTACCAGACTCGAGACGTTGTCGATGCCATGGCCCGTTCGTCCGGCCAGCCACTCACCGAACTCAGAGTCGACGGTGGTGCGGCTGTCATGGACCTGATGCTCCAACTGCAGTCCGATCAGCTGCAAGTCCCGGTTACCAGACCGGTGAATCAAGAGCTGACTGCCGTGGGGGCCGCCTATCTGGCCGGAATCGCCGAGGGGTACTGGGATAGTCCGGCGACCGTGAGCAATCAATGGGCCGTTGACCGTACTTTCGAGCCGATGGCTGACCAGGCAGCGACCGATGCCAACTACCAACGCTGGCAGCAAGCGGTTGCGCGATCACGGCAGTGGGCACAACCGGACGACACCCAGTTCTGACCTGTTAACCACCACCCGGTCTGTCCCGGTACATGCACCGGATATTGCCCGGCGGGTGTGGGCCACCGGATGCTGTGGCTGCATCAACCGTTGATGACAAAGTCCCGGGCCCGTAGCGACGCCCCAACCGCGCCGGCCTCCGGTCCGAACTCAGCAGCGACGACGGGAACCACCGGCCGGTGGTCACCACCGACGATCGCGGGGGTCAGCTGCTCGGACACCCCCTCGATGAACCCGTCGGCGACGGCCGACAGGCCTCCACCCAGCACAACGATGGACGGGTCAAGCAAGGCGATCAGGCTCCCGATTCCCTGTGCGATCCACCATGAGAAGTGATCCATCACCTCTTTGGCGTCGGGGTCTCCGTCGGCGTAGGCTTCGGCGACATGCTCGCCTCGTATCGAGTCGATATCACCGCCGGCAGCCTCCAAGATCGATGATCCCTTCCCCTCCTCGACCACGTCTCGCGCCAGGTTCGCCAGACCGGCCCCGGAAGCGACGGCTTCCCAACAGCCGTCTCGTCCACAGGCACACCGATGGCCGAATCGATTGATCAGCATATGGCCCGGTTCGCCGGCGAACCCGTTGGCGCCCCGGAGCACCTGACCACCGACGATAAGACCCCCACCGATCCCGGTTCCCTGGGTGACGACAATGGCGTGGTCGTGGCCCCGGGCGGCGCCGAGTCGGTGCTCGGTCAACGCAGTGAGGTAACCGTCGTTCTCGGCCACGGCCGGGACTGAAAATCTGGTCATCAGCTGACCAGCAATGTCGAGCCCAAGAACCCCCTGAACATTCGGACCGTAGTGAAGAACCCCGGCGTGATCGACCAAGCCGGGTACGCCGACACCAATACCCGCCACGCTGGGAAACTCTCCAAGCAGCTCTTCGGCTACAGCCAAAATACCGTCGGCGAACGTCGCCGGATCCTTGGGTGTTGGGCGTTGAATACGCTGCTGAAAGTTAGCCGTGATGCCATCCGCCACCACACCGAGAATCTTGGTTCCGCCAACGTCGATACCGATAAAGGGAGTACCCCGCCTTGGAGCGGTTGCCGTGTCAGAGCCACCGACGCGAGATCTCCAAACCTTTCGCTTAGCCATGGGGTCAGCTTAGGTCGGCGTCGACCGCTTACTGCCAGAGCCGGCTGCGCCGATCAGATATGTATCGAGGTTTGCTCGACGTAGGAAGCCGCCTGTGGACCAGCATCCCGGGCCCAACTTCCCACCGCCTCGTTGGTAGACAGCACGATGATCTGAGCCTGCTCAGCCAGCTCCAGGCACTGGTCGAACAGCTGACGACCGGAATCGTGATCGAAGACCTCAAAGTCGATGTCGACAAGGATCGGGAGCGATTCACCTGCTTCGGCAATGGCTGCTGAGACCACCTGCGTCAGCCGTTCACCCATCGATTCAGCCCGCAGCTCCCCATCACTGGAGACCTCCACGCCGGTTGGCTGCCCGGCCGAGTCATCGCCAACAGGCCCGGCGGCCATTAGCGTCGACAGCGCCCGCTGATGGCGAACGAGACGATCCTCGGCATCAGCCAGCGCCGACCGTAGATCGTCGACGTTGTCGAAGCTTTGCCGGGCGTGAGCCGCCCCAGGCTCCACCATGGCAGCGGACTCGGTGTTGAGATCCTGTGGATGGGCCATGGCACGTTCCTGGTCGGCCAGCCACTGTCGGGTCCAGTCGAGAATCTGGTCGGCCGTACGTTCGAAGTCACTTCGAGCATCATCGGAATGGTCGGTTGGCAGGTCGGGTTCCAACTGCGCCTGATCGAGCACGCGGCACAGCTCGGTAACCGATCCGGCCCAATCCGGGTTGAGTTCATCTTGACCGAGCGCCAGCAGTGCCTCGCCCAGGTCAGCAGGCATCAGGGCTCCGAGATAGTGGGAGGCCGCCTGGCGGATCTCCGCCCGCTCCACCTCCAGTTCGGCCACCGTGGGGTCCTCGTTGAGAGCTCTTCGAGCCTCTTCAACCTCGGCTTCGGCGACGGCATTGGCTGATCGGGCCTCGTCGACCGCTGACTGCTTTTCGTCCGACACCGTAGGCGCCAACCTGAAGACCGAGTATTCGGTCCAACTCTGTACTCTGACAGCCGCCAGGAGAGAGTCAAACTCCTTCTGCTCACGTTCGCTGAGCTGGCCGGAGCGACGCCAACGCCTCGACCGACCCTCAGCCTTTTCAGCCAACTCCTCCAACCTTTGCTCCTGTTTAGGAGAAAGCAGGTCGGGTCGAGCAACGTCCTCAGCGCTTTGCAACGCCTGCTCGCTTGCTGCTGCTGCAGCTTCCTTACGCTCAAGATCGTTTCGCAGCTCGTCAACCCGTTGTTGGCATTGAGCCCACCGAGCGTCGAACTCGCTCCACCGCCGCTGAAGCTCCGCGATTGGGGCGGGCTGAACGCGGTTGGTACGAGGAATGCCCTGTACCACCACGAAGGCCTCGCCAACTGTCCTATAGGTGCCTTCATCAAAAGCAGCCGCCGGGTCCACAGACGGCCTCATCGAAACTGTCGCCTCGGCAACCACAGGTTCCGACTGGATGGAGGCCGTTACCTCGCCAACAGATCCGTCGCTGTCACGCCGCTCAGCGGCCCGGAGACTGGCTCGCAGGGCGAGAACATCGGCAAGCGAACCGGTCGATAGTCGGCTGCGGGCTTCTTCGATGAGCGCCAGCTGAATACGCTCGTCAGCCGATGGAGTGTCATCCAAGCTGCGGCGGCGCTCCGTAACCACCGGGTCCACCTCGGTCGATCGGCGTCCGGAGCGGTGTCCGAATCCGCTCAACTCGACAAGTTCCCCTCCGGCAAGGACGAGTCCGCGCAGCCCGCTCTCGCGACCACTGGCAATATCACGTATGCGGGCCAGCAGCTCACGCCGCTCGACTTCGGATAGCCCGTTGACGACTGTTACCAGAGGATGCAGATCGAGGCTGCTGGGACTATTGGCATAGTCCACTCGTAGGAGACGCATGATGGTCTATTCGGCCGATGAGTGGCGGCTCTGAAGTAGAACACCATGTAACGCCTAAATCCGCAGCCCGAAGGCCTACGAACAGCCTGTTCTTACACTCGTCCTTCGGCTTGACTGAGTGTCTCCACCCGGTTCTTGAACCGTGACAACGCCGCCTCAAGCACCTTGTCCTCGGCTCTGCGCTTGACGAAACCGGGTAGCGGAATCGCCAGGTCCACCGCCAGGTGGTATTCCACCTCGGTCATCGGTGTGTCGGGGTTCTCGGTGACATCGCTGAACATGTAGCTGCCCTCGATGGCGCGCATCAAGTCGCCGGTTACCAACGTCCAACCCAGGCGATTCGGCGCGTCCTCCAGCTGGTACGCCAGCACGTAGCTTGAACGGCGACCGATCCCCGATGCTTCGAATCGCACTTGGCTCGGGCGACCCGCCTCGTCGGTGGATTCGACGACCACGCTGTCGAGCGAGTCGATCCATTCCGGATACGACTCGACGTCAAGGCCTACCTGAAAGCACTGGTCAATCGTGCCCTGAACGGTCGTTTTGACGACACGCGTTTCGATGTTCGGACCTGCTTCATTCCCCATCGATGAAAATGGTACGGCAACAGCTGCCATCAATGCCGCTTTTGTAACAAATTGACGGTTGTGACATCAATCCTCGACTGTGACGGCGGCCAACGCGTCCTGCAGGCGGCCGGCCAGGTGGTCGTAGGTAAAGTCGTCGACCGCTCGCTGACGGGCGGCCAGACCCATCTTGGTACGTAGCTCTTCGTCCTCGGCCAACCGACCGAGAGCATTTGCTACCGTGGCGACGTCGTCCGGTTGATCAACAACCAGTCCGGTCACGCCGTGCTCCACTGCTTCGTGTGAACCTCCGGAACGTCCCGCGATGGCCGGAACTCCGCAGGCCGCCGCTTCCAGAAAGACGATTCCAAAGCCCTCTTGTTCGAGCCCGAACCACCGTTCATTGCACGGCATCGCCATCAGATCGGCGGCCTGGTAGATATCGACAACTCTTTGATCATCTACTCGACCGAGGAACTGAGCCGGCAATCTGAGTCTGGACGCCAGATCGACGAGCTTTTGTCGCTCACGACCATCGCCACCAACAACAAGACGGATTCGAGGCTGGTCTGGGCCGCGTTGATTGCCGTAGACGGCCAAGGCTTTCATCACAGTGTCAATGCCCTTGCGGGGAACCAGTCGGGTAACCACCGCCAACAAGATCTCGTCATCGTTCACTTCGAATTGGCGCCGTAGATGCTGTCTCTTCGGATCGTCGGCCGTCATCGGGCGAAATCTGTCGATGTCGACTCCCGGAGGAATTACAACCGACGGCAACGGCCGACCCACACATCGCTCCGCTTCATCCAGCGAGTACTGCCCGGCCGCCAGCACCAGATTCGCTCCGGCCAGCGTCCTCGATAGGACCGCTCGGCTGCCAGGCAAACGACCAGGTATCGCCACTTCGGCCCCGTGCAGAACGACGCCGTAGGGTATACCGACGCTCGGCGCTACGACTCCGAGCGGCACTGCGGGATCAAACACGATGAACTCTTGGCCTTGGGAAACCGCCAGTCGACGTATCCGGGCCGCCAGCCAGGGGTATGGGATCAGAAACGGCTCCGGGCATCGTTCCACCGCAAAGCCCTGCCGGGCATCAAAGGCCGCGGTGCCGGAGTACGGCGTGGTGTAGACGGAGAACGATTCGGGTGGCAACCGCCGCCAAAGCTCCCACAGGTAGTTTTGGATGCCACCAACCTTCGGGGGGAAGTCGTTGGTCACCAGTAAATGCCGTCCGATCGGAGCGGAGTCGACTATACGACGACCGGTCTTAGTCACGACGCATGCTGATGGCTGAGTTCGTCTTGAATGACTGGATCTTCTGAATGGCGTACCGAGTCGGGAATCAGATGTGTCAGCTGAAGTTGCTGCGCCGCCCACACAGCGTGCTGCACCAAGATCCTCGACTGCGACCGTAGATATCGACTGAGCACCGGCTCGATCCGGCGCGAGTCCTCGGTCTGCGCAATGTTCCCCAGTACGACAAGGGCTGTTCGACGGATGACGTCTGGGTTGCGATCGGCGATGTACCAGTGTCCATAGCGGGTCAGCAATTCCTCATCGGTTGCGTTAAGGATCCAAAGAACATCGGGATAGCTGGACTCCAGCGAAGCTCCATAGCCTACGTCGCTCTCGACCAAGTTGTCGGCCTGGTGTTCATGGTCCGGTGACCCAACCGGACAGACGTCCTGGCAGTCATCGCAACCATAGATCCGATCTCCAACCGCCGAACGCAGAGGCCGAGGGATGGGCTCACCGGCTTGCACCAGCCAGGCGATGCAACGAGTGGCATCAACAACACCGGGAGCCACGATGGCCTCGGTCGGGCAGTCGGTGACGCAGGCCTGACACCTCCCGCACTGATCGCTCACGGGCGGGCCGGTGGGCTCCAGCTCCGCATCGGTCAAGATCGAGCCGATCACCACCCAGCTACCGACGCCCGGTACCAGCAAATTGGAGTTCTTGCCGTACCAACCAATTCCCGCTTCCCAAGCGGCGTTGCGGTCCACAACATGGTTACTGTCAGCCACCACCACTGCCCGGTAGCCGGCCTGTCTGAGCACTTCCGCCACAGATTCGAGCGCTTGAGCCAGCAACTCATAGCTGTTTCCCCTGGCGTATCGAGCCACCCGAGCCGAAAGGCGGCGATCGTGTGTACTGTCGCTCCCCTGCGATCCGATGCCATCGATCAACCGGCTGCTGCCGCCGTAGCGCAAAGCACCAACCACCAGTGCTCGTGCCGAGGGGAGGTGGCGTTTTGGGTCGGTGGATCGTTCCGGGTTCCGATAGGTGAACTGCATTGAGCCGGAAAGACCGGCGAGTTTCCGGTTGGACAACACGGCGAACGCCGGTTGTTGGCGGCCCGCCCCGGCAACTCCTACCGCTACCAGACCGGCCTGGCGACCAACATCCAAAAGCCTGTCACGAAGTTCGGTTGTGTCACTTGTTGCCGCCACCGGCTTTTGATCCACACGTACAGGTTGCCTCTACCGCACCCCTAACTCAACCTTATGGAGCGGTATACAGCGGTTCACCCGGTGGCGTTTAGGGTGCCGCCCGACGGACGTACCTGGTGCTGGAGGTCTGCTACCAGGCCTGCCCGTTGGAGACGCTTGACTGCTGCATAGGCCGCCACATCAAAGACGACAGCATCGTCCGGCTCGCGAGAGACCAGGAACGTGACTACACAGTCGCCACAGGCGTCAGTGTGTTGTTTGGCGCAGGTGTCGCAGTCGATTACCAGGTTCATGTCCCCGACGTTAAAGACCCGGTGTGACATCTTCGGCACCACAAGTATCTCCGAACACTTTCACAGGCCCGATGCTGATCACCGAAGCCGGCAGTGGGACCAAGACACCGTGACCGGACCTGCAATGACCCCGACCTGATACCGTGGCCAACGTGATAGCTCTGGAGTTCACCAGGAACGAAGCCCGGTACGCCGCTGCCGCCGTAACCGGCCGGCTGCGGGCCGGCAGCGGAGCGTCGACCGGTCCCCTGCGACTAGTGGAAACCGAGCCGATCGAGCTGCCGGGACCCGGCTGGCATCGGGTGACCACCCGTCTAGCCGGTATCTGCGGGTCGGACCTGGCAACCGTCGACGGGAAGTCATCTCGCTACTTCGAGCCGTGGGTCTCGTTTCCATTTGTGCCGGGGCACGAAGTCGTGGGCCAACTGCCGTCGGGCGAGCGGGTGGTATTGGAACCGGTTCTCGGACATGAGGCGCGAGGCTTTGACCCGCCTTTCGACGGCGCTGCCCCCGGCGACGGGGACGACTACAGCCATCTGGTCTCGGGCTCTCTTGAGCCCGGAATCCAAACCGGTTACTGCTGTTCGACCGGCGGTGGCTGGTCGAGCGAATTTGTTGCCCATGAGTCACAGCTTCACCCTGTGCCGGATTCGATCTCCGACGAGGCAGCCGTCATGGTTGAGCCGACGGCCGTCGGTGTCCATGCCGCGCTTCGAGCCGGCGTAGGTGACGGCGACACCGTTGGCATTCTGGGCTCCGGCACTATGGGCCTGACCACACTGGCCGCCATCCGGCACTTCACAGGTGCCGGAACGGTGGTGATGGCGGCGAAATACCCGGAGCAGCGTGCCTTGGCTCAAGATCTCGGCGCTGACATCGTGGTCGAGCCGGCCGAGTTCCGCAGGGCCATTCGCCGGGCCAGCGGCAGTTTCGTTATCGGTGGTGACCTCTCGAACGGCGCGGACATCGTTATCGACGCCGTTGGCAATGCGGCATCAATCGAGCAGTCCATCGGTGTCACCCGCCCTCGCGGCAAAGTTGTCCTGGTCGGGATGCCGGGGCAGGTCTCACTGCAGCTCACTGCTCTTTGGCATCGGGAGACGCAGCTGATCGGCGCCTACACCTACGGCACCGAACAATTGGACGACGGTTCCACCAGGCGCACGTTCGACATGGCCATGGAACTGGTGGAAGCAGCCGATCTTGGGCGACTCGTCTCGGCGAAGTATTCGTTGGACGACTATCGAGACGCACTGGCCCATGCGGCGCAAGCGGGCCGACTAGGAGCAGTCAAGGTGGCGTTTGACCTTCGGTAGTCCGGCATCTCGCCGCTTTCCGACCGCTTTCTCACCGTTGACTGATCTCGTCTAAGGTGGTTGCATGGTTGATCCAACAACGCTTGACCAAACCACGAGTGACGACCTGCAATCTGACGGCCAAGATCTTGGTGCCGGGGTGTCGACAGACGATGTGCTGATCGAAGAGGAGCTGCTGGTCGAAGAGATCTCCATCGACGGCATGTGCGGTGTCTACTAGGGACCGATCATCCTGACCACGAAGGCGTCTCCGCCGTCAGCAATGCCACAGATGAACCCTCCGAGCCATCCTGAGGCCGGTAAGTGGGTGCTCCACCCGAGGGTGGCGATTAGACCTGAGCCGTTTGGCGCCTTGGCGTACCATTACGACAATCGCCGGCTGAACTTTCTACGCTCCCCCGACCTGGTGGCCGTGGTGGAAACGCTCACTGATCATCCAACTCCGCGGGCCTGTTTTGACGCCAACGGGCTTGACCCTCGCCGATGGAAGTCGTTTTCCTCGGCGCTCGACGCTCTGGCCGCCTCCAAATTCATTGTTCCATCCG
>JAHDFR010000185.1 GCA_020628065.1 Acidimicrobiales bacterium | reverse complement strand
CACCACCGCAGTGCCAATTCACATTGCCTCCATGGGGCCGGCCAACCTTCGCCTCACCGGAGCCAAAGCCGACGGTTGGATCGGCACGGCCTTCATGCCCGAGTCGGCCGACGCCTTCCTCGAGCCAATCGAGGAGGGGGCAACCGAAGCCGAGCGTTCACTCGACGAGATAGAGCTGTCGGTGGCCGCCGGCCTGGAGTTCACCGACGACGTGGAAGAAGCCGGTCGCCGACACGCCTCCGGATACGCCTTCACCATCGGAGCAATGGGCTCGACGTCGACCAACTTCTACAACCGGGCCTTCGCCCGTCAAGGCTTTGCTGAGGCCGTTGACGAAATACAGCGGTTGTGGCAGGCCGGCGACAAGGAAGCGGCCAGGCAGGCGGTACCGGTTGAGATCGGCCTGCGCACCAACCTGATCGGCGATGACGCCATGGTCACCGAACGGCTGAGGCGGTATCGCAACGCCGGCATCACCACCCTACGGGTCGGCCTCAACGGAGACCCGTCCTCGAAGCTCGATCAGCTGGGCCGACTGCTGGACCTTGTCAACACGGTCAACGCCGAGGGTTCGGGCGCAGGCCAAAGTCAGTAGGGCCAAAGCCGACGTGTGCTGTATCGGACCCGGGTCAGGGCGTTGACCAGATCGCTCGATTCACCAGATTCTCAACCCGCTCCTGACCGCCGGAGACGGCAGAAGGGTTTAGCCCTTCGGCCACAGCCTGATCAGCCAGGGAACCCAGGCCCACGTCGCCGTTCAGAATGGCCTGGCCCCGATCTGAGCTCCAGCCGTTGTACCGTTCGTCCCGCAGGTCTTCCAGCGTCCGGTCCTCCAACAGTTTGGCGGCGATCAGCAACGACCGGGCCAGAGTGTCAATGCCACCGATGTGACCGTGGAACAGATCAGACCGCGCCATGCTCTGACGACGCAGCTTGGTGTCGAAAAGGAAGCCGCCGGTGGTGAACCCGCCGCCACGAAGGATCTCGTACAGAGCAGGCACAAACTCATCAACCGAGTTGGGGAACTGGTCGGTGTCCCAGCCGTTCTGCGGATCACCTCGGTTGGCGTCGACCGAGCCGAAAATGCCGTTGTCGACGGCATAGGCGACCTCGTGATGGAACGAGTGCCCGCCTAGCGTGGCGTGGTTGACCTCGATGTTCACCTTGTATTCGTCCAGCAGGTCGTAACGCTCAAGGAAACCGTGCACGGTGGCGCAGTCGTAGTCGTACTGGTGCTTCGTCGGCTCCTGCGGCTTCGGTTCGAGAAGCAGCGTGCCTTCAAACCCGATGTGATGTTTGTACTCGGCCACCATGGTCAGGAACCGGGCCAGCTGGTCTGCTTCGTGGCCCATACGAGTATTGAGCAGCGTTTCGTAGCCTTCCCGGCCGCCCCACAGCACGTAGTTTTGGCCGCCCAACCGCAACGTGGCGTCAAGCATGTGCCGGACCTGGGCTGCGGCGTGGGTGAACACGTCGGGATCAGGGTTGGTGGCGGCACCTGCGGCGTAACGGGGATGGGAGAACAGATTGGCGGTCCCCCACAGCAGTTTGGTCCCGGTCTGTTCCATTTTGGTCGCCGCCCGCTCCACCAGAGTGTCCAGGTTGGCTCTCGACTCGGCCAGGGTTGCACCCTCCGGGGCCATATCGACGTCGTGGAACGAGAAGAATCGTACGCCCAGCTTCTGGAAGAACTCGAAGGCGGCGTCCTGTTTGGCTATCGCCGCTTCCATCGGATCAGTCGATGGGTCAAGCCACGGCCGGTCGAAAGTGCCGTGACCAAAAATGTCCGAGCCTGGCCAGGCAAAACTATGCCAGTAGCAGACACCGATTCGCAGGTGATCCTCCATGCGTTTGCCGGCCACCAGCCGATCCGGGTCGTAGTAGCGGTAGGCCAGCTCGTCGTCACTTCCGGCTGATGCGAACGGGATTGGCCCCGAAACGTCGGAGAAGAATGTCATTGGTTGAGCTCCTGGCTTCTGAGTCGATTATCTACACCGGGTCCACCGGGATGGGCACCCGGCGTCGGGCGGCCTCCAGCGCGGCGTCGAGCACTCGCTGAGTGCGAAGGGCGTCAGCGAAATCCGGCATGGGCACCACCGGGGTACCGCCGCTGATCATAGTGATAATGTCGGCGGCCTGGTTCACAAACGTGTGCTCATAGCCGAGCCCGTGGCTGTCGGGCCACCAGGCGTCGACAAACGGGTGCTCGGCACCGCGGGTAACGTCAATTGTTCGCCAACCGGCTGTTGGGCCGTCGTCTACGTTGTAATACTCAAGTTCGTTCATCCGCTCGAAATCGAAGCGCAACGCCCCCCGCTCGCCGTGGATCTCAAAGCGATTGGCGTTGTGATAGCCGGTGGCCAACCGGGTGGCCTCAAACGAAGCGATACCGCCACCGCTGAGCCTGGCCAGAAACGCCACCGCGTCGTCAACCGTGCTTGCGTCCTTTTGTCCGCTAGCCGACGAACCGGGGTCAACAACCTGCCGCTCGGTGATGAACGTCTCCTCCACCGCCCCCTCGATAGCCGTGATCTCCTCCCCGGTCACAAACCGCACAGCATCAATGATGTGGGCGTTGAGATCGCCATGGGCACCCGATCCGGCCACGTCCCCGTCGAAGCGCCACAGCAGTGGAGTGTCAGGACCACCCCAGCTCTGCAGGTAGGCCGCTCGGGCGTGGTACACCCGACCGAGCGCGCCCCGTCGAACCAGCTGATGGGCCAAGGCAACGGCCGGCACCCGCCGGTAGTTGAACCACACGAATGTTCTGGCTCCGCTTTTGGCGTAACTTTGCACCGCGGCAGCCACCATGGCTTCAGCCGCACCCAGGCTGTGAGCCAAGGGCTTTTCGCAGGCCACGTGTTTGCCTGCTTCGAGGGCGGCGATGGCTTGGTCGGCATGCATATTGTTAGGGGTGCCGATATCCACCAGATCGATGCGATCGTCAGTCACCGTCTGGTGCCAGTCAACGCTGTGCTCCGCCCAACCCCAGCGGTGGGCGAAGGCGGCAAGTTCCGCCTCGTTGCGACCAACAACAGTGTGCATGTTCGGTTGACGGTCAAGGTCGAAGAACTTGGCCACAGAAAGCCAGGCGTTCGAGTGGGCTCGGCCCATAAACTTCGTTCCGAGTAGCGCCACGTTCAGCGGCTCAGGCGCCATGCAGCTCAATCCAACTCGAATCCACCAGTGGTTCTGAGGTCACATTTCGCATCCTAAAGATCGTTGGTTGGCTGCCCCAGAGCCATTGGACGTAGGTTCGCTGACACATAGGCACTAGTTCCAACGCGTCATGTGTACGTATCGACAAGCACGCGGCCACACGCCACACTTGGTTCATGGGCTTCGCAGGCGAGTCGCTGGATACAGACGGCATCGCAACCAACCCGACTGCGTCGATGTATGCCGCGCTTGTTCGGGGAGAACTGTCGGGCACCAACGCTCTAGCGGCCAGCCAGCAAATGCTGCAGACACTGATGGAGTCGATGGAGACCGCCGTCTTCTGGAAGGACCTGGACTCGGCCTACCTCGGCTGCAACCGGGTGTTCGCCCGCTTCGCCGGCGTGGAACCGGAAGTACTGATCGGCATGTCGGATCGGGATATGCCGTGGGCCGACCACGACGACTTTCCCGCCGCCTGGTTCACCGACTGGGACCGCAAGGTCATCGAGACCGGCAAGCCTCATTTGGGTATCGTCGAGCAGCTCCGCAGCGCCAGCGGCGAGTACCGGTGGCTGCGAACCAACAAGGTTCCGCTCACCGATCTGAACGGAGAGATTTTCGGGATCCTCGGCACGTTCGAAGACGTCACCGAACATCGACGGGCTGAAGAAGAGTTGCAGCGCACCCTGACCGAGTTGGATGACCGGGTTCGCCAGCGGACCCAGGAGTTGGTGCAATCCAACCAGAGCCTTCGTCGAGAGGTGGAGGATCGGGTGAGGCTTCAAGCTGAGGAGCAGCAGCAGCGAACCTACGCCGAGGCACTCCGCGACACCGCCGCGGCGATAGCGAAGAGTCCCGACCTTGCCGACGTGTCGTCAGAGGTGGTGCTCGGCGTCCAGCGGTTGATTTCCAATGACCTTACGGCGCTGATTCTGTTGGAGGAGTCCGGGCCCGAGCTGGCCGAGCACCGTGTGGGCTTCGGATACG
Organism: Acidimicrobiales bacterium; assembly: GCA_020628065.1. Lineage (GTDB taxonomy): Bacteria > Actinomycetota > Acidimicrobiia > Acidimicrobiales > SZUA-35 > JAHELU01. The sequence goes on along the minus strand of JAHDFR010000185.1, from coordinate 3,217 downwards.
ACCCGGTCGACATGACAACTCCTATCGCCGACCTGTCGGTCTACCGACGACTGCTCGACGGCGGCGGCGTCACTGTTCTCGATGGCCCGGAGCGCAGCTTCGGCCCGGCCGGATCGGTTGTCGGTGTTCCGCTGCGAACCGCAGATCAGGTCATCGGGTTTCTGGTCGTCGAGAGCGCCACCCGGGGCTTCTTCACCACCGGCCACGCTGAACGCCTGGGGGCGGTGGCCGATCTGGCCGCTGCTTCGATCTCAAATGCCCGCCTGGTGGCCCGGGTGTCGGAGATAGCCACCACCGAGGAACGTCAACGCCTGGCCCGTGAACTTCACGACGCAGTAAACCAATCGCTTTGGGCATCGGCCCTTACCGCCGAATCTCTCGTCGCCGACCTCGAAGATCACCCCGAACTGAAGGAGAAGGCTTCGCGACTCGGGTCGTTGACCAGAGGCGCTCTGGCCGAGATGCGCACCCTGCTGCTCGAGCTGCGACCCTCGGAGTTGACCGAGGTGCCGTTAGCCGAGCTGATCGCCCATCTTCTCGGGGCCGTCGAGGCACGGCGCACCTTGGACGTCGCCGTTGACCTCCAGCCGGTTGCCCTGCCGGAGGACATCCACCTGACGTTCTACCGAATCGCCCAAGAAGCACTTTCCAACACGGTCCGCCACGCCGGCGCCACGTCACTGGAAATCCGCCTCACCGGCTACCCGAAACCGACGCTGGTGATCAGCGACAACGGCAGCGGCTTTGACCCGGAGGCCAATGCGCCCGGCCATCTCGGCGTTCAGAACATGCGGGATCGAGCAGCGGCCGCCGAGCTTGACTTCTCGCTGGAAACAGCCGTTGACCGCGGGACCACCATACGCATCCGATACGTCCCGTGAGCAACCCGGAACAGGAACCAACGATGAACTCGACAACAGACACCCGCACTCTGAACGTGATGGTGGTGGACGACCACGACCTACTGCGGGAGGGTGTGGCCTCGGCCTTAGCGTCCTATGACGACATGAATGTGGTGGTCGGCGCCTCGACCGGCGAGCAGGCATTGTCGCTGCTCGACCATCACGAGCCTCATGTGGTGCTGGTCGACCTGATCATGCCCGGCATGGGGGGCATCGAGGCCATCAAACGCCTACGCAGCCGTCAGGAAACGCTGGGCATCGTGGCTCTGTCGAGCTTTTCGGAGGGTGATCAAATCCGGGCGGCCATCGAAGCCGGCGCCAACGGCTACCTGACCAAGTCGGTCGACGCCGAGTCGCTGGCCCGAGCCGTCCGCAGCGCCGCCGCCGGTCAGGGCGTCTTCTCGCCCGAGGCCACTGCGGCGTTGGCCACCGCCAAAGCCCGCTCGGAGGAAGCCACCTGGGGTCTGACCGAACGGGAAGCCGAAGTGGCGGGCTTTGTCGCTCAAGGTTCAACCAACGCCGAGATCGCACACCGCCTTGGGCTGAGCCTGTTCACGGTGAAGAACCATGTAAGCCACATTCTGGCCAAGGTGGGCGCCCAGACCAGGACCGAGGCGGCGGCCGCCATCATCCGCTCACGCAGCGGCGGGTAGGAAACCGACTACAGCCGCTGGTAGTCGAGTTCAAGGAACTCGGCCACGTTCGGCAGCCACGTCTCGTTGACGAAAGCCACGTGTTCAGGATGGTTGTTGTACGCCTCGTAGCTGTCGACGTCTTCAAACCACATGGAAAGGGCGTGGCTGAAAGAGTTTTTGGTGCCGAACTGCTCAAGCACCTCGAGGTTGATGACCCCCGGGATGTCACCCAGCGTTCGACATCGATCCAGGAACTGGGCGACGTCGACCGACGAGTCAAGCCGGAAGGCAACGGTGTGTTGTAGCCGAGTCATCGTAGCCCAATCCACGGATCCTCGGTCGAGACATCAACCGCCTCGTAGCCGGCCGGTCCGTGGCTAGGACCGAGCACCACCACCAGGCGGGCCTCTTCCGCCGCATCCGGGGCGACAAAGGTTGCGTGCACCTCCCCCTTGGGGATGAACGCCAAATCGCCGGCGGTCAGCTGGGAGCGCTCGGTACCGATCCACTGCTCGATCGTCCCCGACCGGACAAAGATGATCTCCTCCTGGTTGGGGTGGTGGTGGAAGTCATGGCCCTTGCCGGGTGACAGCCGCACATCCAAACAGCACAACTGAGCGGCATCGCGCACGTTGGCCGGACGGACCATCCATCCCAGCGATCCCCAGTCAAGCTCCTCCCACACAACGTCGTCCCGGCAGACAAAACACATTGTCGGTTCCTCCAATTCTGCTTCTCTGAATTTCTGTTGTTCTGCGGTTCGGGCCGTCAACCTATGTCACGTCAACCCGCCCGGCCAGATCATGCGTTGAGCCAGCCCGCCGAAATTGGCCAGCAGCTGGTCGGCGATGATGATGGAAATGGCGATGGTGATGAGAGCCTGGCGGAGATCCTGACCCGGGTGCCACCGCAGAAATACCTGATACATGACGATGCCGAGCACTGACGACCAGAGTCATCCCGACCACCGTGCGGGAAGCAACCTACGTGCTTGACGCCATCTTCGACAACGAAACCGATCTCGACATCAACATCGAAGAACACACCACCGACACTGCCGGCTACACCGATTTGGTGTTCGGCCTATTCGACCTGTGCGGGCTGCGGTTCTCCCCACGGATCCGAGACCTGGCCGACCAGCGTCTCTGGCGACTCGATAGCACCACGACCGGCACACCAGCAGCCGGACTATTGAAACACAAAATCAACATCGACCGGATCATCAACCGGTGGGACGACATGTGCCGCGTGGCGGCCACCATCCGGTCCGGGCACGTCCCCGCATCAGTGCTGATCGCTCGGCTGCAGGGATCGTCTCGGACGAATGAGTTGACCAAAGCCATCCAGGAATACGGGCGACTCATCAAGACCATCTCGATCCTTCGCTACCTACATGATCCGGTCCAGCGTCGCCGGATCGGTCGACAGCTCAACAAAGGTGAATCGATCCACGGGCTACGAGCCAAAATCCACTTTGGGAACGAAAGCGTCATCCAAACCCCCGACCCCGACCAACAAGACCTCCAAGCCGAATGCGTCACCCTGTTGACCAACGCCATCATCTGTTGGAACACGATCTACCTCCAACACGCCCTCGCCACCCTCGACGACATCGACCCAGAGGCCCTGCCCCACATCCCCCCAACCAGCTACAGTCACGTCAACCTCCATGGCCGCTAC
>JAHDFR010000413.1 GCA_020628065.1 Acidimicrobiales bacterium | reverse complement strand
GCTAGGAGCGCTTTCCTACTCTTCATCTCCCAACGAGAAGGGCTCGAAGATTGACGCTGTCGCCGGCCTGTACCTCGTAGACCTGATAGCTGAGTGGGAGATGAAGCTTGACGCACAGAATGATGCGATCCAAGTGACGCCGCTTGAAGCCGCACTTCTCGACTATCGATCGGGCAGGAACACCGTCGAGATTTTCATCCAGACCGGCAAAGATGAGAACGGCATCATGTTTGACGACCTTGCGACGTGGCGGGCGACTGGACTGACTCGATGAGGACAGCCGGAGCTCTGGTCGCAGTGGCGCTTGCCGCCGCAGCGGTCGGAGTGGTTCTCTCGCAGCGCCAAGCGTCCACAACGAATAGAGCCGAAGAGATCCGGCTCTGCGATGAAGAGCTCGTAACGAGCGACTCGGCGTCGGCGTTTCAGTACCGAGGCTTCACCCAAGGTGATGCTGAATGGTGGTACCTACGACCATCCGAGCCGTCACAGCCAGCCGCTCTCCCCGTCGCCGAAGAAGGCACGCATCCACAATTGTTCGAGATAGCTGCTGAAGCGTTCGATGAGCACAACAGAGACTCGGTAGTTACCGTCGAGCTGAAGCCAGGCTGCACAGTCTTCGCCACATTTAGCGACACCCTCGACGTGGAACTCCCCCAGTCCGACAGGTGGAGTCTGGCCCTGTTGGAGTCTCGCGAGTAGCGGGCCAGAGGAGTGTCAGATGCGGCCGCAGCCAGCCGGCCGACAGCGTGTGGTTGGGCGGGCGTCGTCGTCGTGCTGTTGTGGCGTGTTTGGAACCTCGCCTGAGCAGGGGGAACGAGAGGTTTCACGGCACGTGACCACACGCCAGTTTGGCGAAAACCACACGGCTGCCTCGCGCACACGTCGCTGGCGGAGCGGACAAGCTTTGGTGCCGCGCCTAGTCCAGCGCGCCGAGTTCCACCGGGGGTCGGAACCCGGCCTCTCTGAGCGCAGGGTAAGCGTCTCGTCCGCTTCGTGGCAAGGAAGGAATTTGGGCGTCTCCGCACGCCGAATTGCAGTCGCCGATGTCGATTGACCTCGAGCTGTTGCACGAAACGACTACCGCGCCGATGTCGTGACCTCCGCAGCCGCCTACCTCGAGGGAACGGTCGCCTCAGGCGCAGACGGACTCCTCCGAGTCACCGTCGACGGACAGACCACACTCATGCAAGCCTGCCGCCCGTTCCC
>JAHDFR010000412.1 GCA_020628065.1 Acidimicrobiales bacterium | reverse complement strand
TTGCAGCGCTCACCTACCGGGGACGATAGCCGTTCACCGAAGTGCAGTGGACGCGCCCCGGCATTTTGCCACCGCTCGGCTTCTGTGGTTGTTTCGTATACAAGCACCACCACCGTGCTCGCCTCTTGCCTTTCGGCGTTGCGCAGGCGCTGGCGGGCGGAGACGGGCCGTCTGTCCAGGAGGAACACAGATGCGGTTCAGCTTCGTCACCATGCCCGACTATCCCCTCGCCGACTCGCTGGATCAGATTCAGCTGGCCGACGAGCTGGGCTTCTACGGCGCCTATGCCGCCGACGAGACCTGGCACAAGGATCTCTACATTCTGTTCGCCGCCGCCGCCGCCCGAACCAGTCAAATCAAGTTCGGTCCAAGCCTGGCCCCCATAGCTCTCCGGGAACCCACCCAGGTGTGTCAGGCGGTGGCCACCCTGGACGAGCTGACCGACGGTCGGGCCGAATGTGTGATTTCGATCGGCAACTTTTCCATGCTGGCCCAGTACGGCATGGACTGGACCGGGATGAAAACCCTGTCCCAGGTGAAAGAGGCCCACCAGGTGATGCGGACCTTCCTGGACGAGGGCGCCATCACCTTCGAAGGCGATTTCTACAACTACAACGGGCTGTTCACCTTCGCCCGTCCGGTGCAGGAACGCCTCCCACTGCTGATCGGCGCGCTGGGAGGACCCAAGTCGTTCCAGGCCGCCGGCGAGCTATCGGAAGGCACCCACGCCTTCGCCCAGTACTCGCAGGAAGCGTGCGACTACATGGTCAGCCACATGAAGATCGGGGCCGAGCGGGCCAACAAGAACTGGGAGGACCTCGACATCGCCGTGTGGAACGTGCTGGCCGTCGGACCCGACTCGGCCAAAGCTAAGCTGGCGGCCCAGACCATCGGCGCCTTCTACATTCCGGCCATGACCACCAGCCTGCTGGAACGCCACGACATCTCCCAGGCCGACGCCCAACCGGTGCTGGACGCCTTCGCCGACGGGGACGTTCAGGGGGCCATCGACGCCATGACCCCGGAGATGGGCGAGAAGCTATCGGTGGCCGGCACCCCGGAGGAAGTGGTGGACAAGATTAAGAGCGACATCGCCCCCAGCGGCGTCAACCACTTCATTGCCTGCATCACCGACTCGTTCATGCTCAACGCCTTTACCGGCCGGGACGTCGACGTTCCCGATGTCAAAGCCCAACTATCGTTGATCCACG
>JAHDFR010000184.1:1308-7498 GCA_020628065.1 Acidimicrobiales bacterium | reverse complement strand
TTGGTCAAAGTTGTACATGCTGGAGTCGGTCATGACTGTGCCTCCAGATGATGCTTGAGCTTCTGCAGACTGCGACGAATGTCGCTCTTGACGGTTCCCAGAGGGAGGCCGGTCTGCGCTGCGATTTCCGGATGGGTCAACTGGTGGAAGAAGGACAGCTCAACTACTGTCCTCGCCCGGTCGTTGAGTTCGCTTAGAGCCGAGGCCAGGATCATGCGATCGCCGATGCGATCAACCTGGATTCGGTCGGAACCATTGTCTTCGCGGTCCGCCACTTCGATGCCGTCGGCGATCTGGGGGCGTCGGGACTGCATGCGGTATTGGTCTACGACCCGATTCTTGGCGATACCCATTAACCAAGCCCGGATCGAGCCCCGTTCGGGGTCGAACCGGTGGCGGGCCCGCCAGGCCGAGGTGAACACTTCCTGCGTCACGTCGCGGCCCGTTTCGGGCCCCAGTTGCCGTCGGCAATAGGTGTAGACCAGCGAACCGTGGTCTTCGTAAACCTGGGCTAGAGCCCGCTCGTCGCCTTCTACGAACCGGCGCTCAAGATCGTCGACTAGCTCCACGAGACCACCTTCGTGGTGTTGGAGCTGGCCGACGACTCTGAGCCTCGGTGCAGCGAGAGGGGGCGCAAAGCTGGTTGCGCTGCTTGCCATTGCCATGTGAGTTGAATACGCCGCCGGGGGGCGGTCGGATGCGGTTGTCGTTGAACTCTATGAATCATTCTCTAAAGCGGTGACCCTGAGTTGCCGACAGTCGCCCCATACGGTGCGGCTGACGGCTGCGGGCCCCTGTACTTCTCCTGGGTTTTTCCTGCTCCGCATACTGTACCCGGCACGTTGAAACGTCTAGGTAAAACAGGCTAATAACGCCCGGCCGGTGGCGGCCGGATGCGGTTCTGCACGAATCTTTAGAACTATCTCGTTCACGTGCAGTTTTTTCTCCGTCGATGCATCCGACCGTGGTGGCTCCCCGTAACCACGTCCTGTCAGATCCCAACTCAGGAGACAAAACGACGTGAATTCGTTCAAGAAAATTTCATTGGTAGTTGCAACCATGGTTGCGATGCTCGCCGCCTTCGCCCTCCCGGCGTCGGCTGACGATCATGCTCGCATCCATTTGATCCACGGCATCCCTGGAGTGGATGTCGATGTGGAAGCCGGCGGCGAGGTCGTCTTCTCCGACTTCTCATTCAAAGACACCCAGGACCTTTCCGCTCTGGCCGGCGCCACCCTTGAGGGCGTCATGGTCAAGGTCGCCGGTACCGACGACGTAGCTATTGACGCCGGGGACATCACCCTCCCGGCTGAAGGTAACTTCACCGTTATCGCTCACCTTGACGCCGAGGGAACCCCGTCCCTGGCCGTCTTCGAGAACGACGACTCCAATGTCGAGGCCGGCAAGGGCCGTATCGTTGTCCGCCACGCTGCCGCCGCTCCGGCTGTTGACGTGAAGGCCAACGGCGACGTCGCTTTCACCAACATCGCCAATGGAGCAGAGGCTGCCGCTGACCTGGCCGCCGGAAGCATCAGCGTTGAGGTTGTACCCACCGGTGCCGACGAGCCTGTTGTCATTGGCCCGGCCGATCTCCCCATCAACGAAGGTGAGTCCCTCATCGTGTACGCCACCGGTTCGCTGGACGACGGCCTCGAGGTCATCACCGAGACCATCACCGGTCTGCACTCCACCCCCGACGTTGTGAACACCGGCGACTCGCCTGTCAGCAACGGTGCCAATGGCCTGCTGCTCGTCATTGCCGGCCTGGGCGTCCTGTCCCTCGGTGGCCTGACCCTGGCCACCCGTCGAGGCTGATTCATCAGCTGAGATCGTTGTATCTGACCACCAGTTGATTTGACCGAACCGGCGGACACTCGCATGAACACCAACCAAAACACTCTCCTACCGGGAGAACGGAACATGCAAAGCCTGCGCACTCTGACGACCCGAGTGATCGGGGCGGCCATGGCGGTGGCCCTGCTCACCACAGGGTGCAGCTCGTCTGATGAAGGCGACCAGGCTCAGGGGTTTGTCCAGGACGCAAGTTCTCCGGACGCTCCGTCCGCCGGTTCGGATACTCAGCCGGCAGTTGACGGTTCGGTCACTCAGACCGGCGATTCGAGTGAGGGGCAGCAGCCCCTTCGAATCACCACCGGCACGTTGAGTGACCGAATCGTCGACCTTGGCCCGGCGGACGGTATCCCCGAGGTACCGGTCGCCGGACCACAACCGGTCAGTGTGTCCATCGACCGCCTCGGCATCGAAGCCACCACTGTTCTTGGTGTTGGCATCGAGCCGAACGGTGAGATGGAAGTACCGCCACCGCTCGAGGTTGGATGGTACGAGTACGGCCCTTCACCGGGCGAAACCGGTTCGGCGGTTCTGGCCGGCCATATTGCCTCCGAAGGCATCGACGGGGCGTTCCGCTACCTCGATCGCATGGAGGTGGGTGACATCGTTGAGGTGGGCTATGACGACGGCTCCGTCTCAAGCTTCCAAGTCACCGCATTGGAGCAGTACGAAAAGTACTCGCTGCCGTTTGACACGGTGTTCGCCGAAGAGGGCGACCCCCAGCTGGTCCTCATTACCTGCGGCGGAGACTTCGACTCCAACGCCCGCAGCTATGAGGACAACGTCGTCGTCTACGCCGTTCCGGTCAGCGTCTAGCTCTCGACTGAGCGCCGGTCGTTTATAGGGCGTCGAAGACGTACTCGGTTTCGAGGGTGCAACCCTCGGACGGATCATCGAACCGGAAGACACAGATCTCCAGGACGTTGTTCAGCGGGCGCAGGAAACGACCATTCGGACAGTTGTCTTCGGGCTCGAAGGTGAAGTGGCCGAGGCTGCGACTGGGAGTGATCACGTTGGTGATCTCACCGCTGTCATCCAGATTGACGTTCATCTCCTCGGGGGAGATCTCAATGTCGTTGATGACCAGCCTGGCCCCGAAACCGGCCGCCAGGTCAACCCCGATGGGTTCGCTGCAGGCGCTGGCCTCTCCGCCCTCAGGGAGAAAGCCTTCGATGGCCCCTCCGGCTGTGGGAACGTCGGCGGCATCGCCGCCGGCCAGCGTGGTGCCGGTCGTACCGGAATCTCCGCTGCTCGGGTTCTGGCCGACATCGGAATCGAGTCCGACAATGTTGGGCTCGTCGAAGCGATTTTCGTCCTGATAAGCCGCTCCCAGGGCGAGCGCCCCGAACGCAGCGGCCACCATGGCACCAGTAATTACCCGTTGCCGACGCTGTGAGATCATGCAGGGTCCCAATTCACTGAAGACATTTGATTGGTGACAGTGTGCCACCGCGCACTCGGCGTCCACTACTCTTTCCGCTATGACGGCTGCCGCATCTGAACAGGCAAACCGTCCGGTCCTCGGCGAGCGTTATGAACTGGTCTCCCGGATCGGCGCGGGCGCTTCGGCCCAGGTTTTCCATGCCATTGACCGGCGACTCGACCGTCATGTCGCCATTAAACATCTTCGCCCAGACTTCTCGTCCGACCCTCGATTCTTGAAGCTGTTTCGGGCTGAAGCCCATCTGGCCGCCCAGCTCAGCCACCCCAACATTGTCGCCGTCTATGACTGGAGCGACGAAGCGCCCTCCGGGCCGTTCATCGTTACCGAACTCCTGGCCGGTGGAACGTTGCGGGACATGATTCTGGGTGATCGTCAGCTAACGATTTCCCAGGTGGCTTTTGTCGGACTGCAGGCGGCCCAGGGACTGGCGTTTGCTCATGAGCAGGGGCTTGTTCACCGTGACGTTAAACCGGCGAACCTTCTTTTCGGCCAAGAAGGCCGGGTGAGGGTTGCCGACTTCGGTATCGCCCGGGCGGTGGCCGAAGCGGCGTGGACCGAACCTGAAGGTGTGTTGATCGGGACCGCACGCTATGCCGCCCCTGAGCAGGCCACAGAAGGAACCGTGGATGGGTTGGCCGACGTGTATTCGTTGGTGTTGTGCATGGTCGAAGCGGTCACCGGCCAAGTACCGCTATTGGGAGAGAACGCCCTCAGCACCATGACCATGCGTCAGACGGTCGACGTGCCGGTTCACGACGAGCTGGCCGATGCGCTGGGCCCGCTGGCTGATGCGTTGACCGATGCCGGACGGGCCGATCCGGCTGAGCGGGCCACGGCTTCGGATCTGGTTGAGCAGCTTCTCGGAGTGCATCACGACCTTCCGGCGCCGGCCGCCCTCCCGCTTTTGGACGTCACCTCCATCGGTGACCCGGTTTCGGTTGACAGTCAGCGGGTGCCGGGATCCGGCCCGGTGATTCTCGGTCAACGTGCCGCCGGCGCGGTGCCGATCGACTCTGCCGGGACGCCGTCGCCGGGTGGGGCGACAGTGGAAATCGACACCGAGGCACCGACCGAGCTGCCTGCATCCCAAGACCCGGGGCGCCGAGCTGACAGCGCTCTGCTTGGTGCCGATGGCGCAGCGCCGGAACCGTATGCCGTGCCTGACACCCGTCGTCGACGGGGAATGTTTCCAATTCTCTTGGGACTGCTCTTCTTGCTGGCGGTCGGCGCAGGCGCGGCCGCCTTTGGCCCGTCGATCATGGAACGAGCCCGACCGGAGACGACTGTCATCGAACTGGGACTTCCTAGATTCGAGGTGTCGGACTTCCAGAGTCTGCCGGTGCCCGACATTCGCAGCGAGGCTGAGCGCAACGGGTGGTCGGTTCAGGTCGTGGAGGACTACCAGGACGGCACATCGGCCGGTGAGATTTTACGACAGTCTCCGGAACCCGGTTCGCTGTTGGCCCCGGGGGAGGTAATCATGATCGTGATTTCCCTCGGTCCCGAGCTGCGGATTGTCCCCAGTGTCGTTGGCCTTCCAGTGGACGAGGCCCAGCTATTGGCCGCCGATGCCTCGTTGACGGTGGGCGAAATCGCAGAGCGCAACGACGAGGCGGTCGATGCTGGAGTTGTGCTTGAGGCCACTATCGGCGGAATCCCGGCCCAGCCCGGGGCCGAAGTGGTTACCGGCACCGAAATCGATCTGGTGGTCAGCAGTGGTCCGACGCCGCGCCAGGTTCCAAACCTTGTCGGGTTGGGTGTTGATCAAGCCCGTTCCACGCTGTCTGACCTGAGCTTGGCCATCGAGGTGTCGGAGTCGTTCTCCGAGACGGTTCCCGAGGGCGAGATCATCAGTTCCAGTCCAGCAGCGGAAGAGACCTTGGCCAGAGGGTCGACGGTTTCGGTTGTGGTGTCGCTCGGTCTGCCGTTCGTCGAGATTCCCGATCTCGTCGGTGTTCCAGCGGCTGACGCTGCAACTCAGCTTGAGGAGCTGGGACTGGTTATCGAGGATACCGACGGGCCCCCGAACCGACCGGTCCTCATCACCGATCCGGTGGCCGGCACGTCGGTTCGGATGGGAACCTCAATCAGGATTATCGTCAGCCGGTAGGCCGCCGATGCGGCCACGGCCCGAGAGGGATGGGCGCAGCGTCGGTCAAGAAGTGAAGGCGTTGAGCCGTTCGTACATTTCGTACATCATCGGGGCCACGTCGGGCGGAGGCTCGGCCTGAAGGGCGAGCAGCCTGGAGGCGTCGCCTTCGACCAGAATCTTGCCTCCGAAGAACGCCTCCATGACCTTCTGCTGGTCTCGGGTGACGAATGCCGCTCGAGCGGTGTCGTAGTCGACGGTCACCGTCAGCTCGGGTTCATCCAGGTGACCCTCCTCGATGATGGTCTCACCGTTGGCGGTGTCGATGTGGCCCAACATCTTTCCATCCTGGCGGTCAGGAACCTCGGTGACGATGACGTTGATCCGAGCTTCGACCGCCGGGTCGGGTAGCCGATCGGCGTACTCGGCTCGAAGGCTTTTGGCCGCTTCGACCCATTCCGGTGAGAGGAACGCATAGCTGGTCACGGCTTGATCGTATCGTCAAGCCCGGCTCCAGGGCTCAGCGGGGCTTGACATCGTGGCCGGTGTTCATCGTTGTCGGGCCCATCTCTGGCATGCTGGAGTTCGGTATCCACTTCCTGGGAGAAGATTATGGCTGCTCACCGCATCAGCAACGAGAAGTATGTGAGCTTTGGTAGTCACCGCAAGGACGGCTCGGTAAAGGAGCTTCCGGTCTGGATCGCTGACCTGGGCGACGGCACGGTCGGCTTCACCACCGCTGAGTCGAGCTACAAGGTGAAGCGGGTCCGAAACAATCCGGCGGTGACCCTCCAGCCGTGTGACAG
>JAHDFR010000184.1:0-1208 GCA_020628065.1 Acidimicrobiales bacterium | reverse complement strand
CCGTGGAACCACAGCGCTTCCTGCTGGGTCGGCTTCCACATGTTGCGCTGCTCACCCTCCCATGGGCCGGGGTCTTTGGTGGTGTCCGAGCCGAGGCCCCAGACTTTGCCCACCTTGTCGGCCACCTCTTGGGAAATGAGATCGGCGGCGAACCCGTTCATCGAGCCGTAGCCGGTGGCCAGCACCACCAGATCGGCTGGTAGCTCGGATCCGTCGGTCAACACCACGCTGTCGGGCTTGACTTCGGCGATGTTCACCCCCGGGCGAAGCTTGACCTTGCCGTCGATGATGAGCTGAGAGGCACCGACGTCGATGTAATAGCCGGAGCCGCGGCGCAGGTATTTCATGAACAGCCCCGAGCCGTCATCACCCCAGTCGAGCATGAATCCGGCATCCTCCAGACCTTTGTAGAAGTCGGCGTCTTCGGCCGCCATCTGTTCGTACACCGGTATCTGGAACTGATGCATGATGCGATACGGGATGGAAGCGAAGATCATGTCGGCCATCTCGGTGGTGACTCCGTTGGCCAGCGCCTCTTCGGAGTACAGGTCGCCCAAGGCCAGGCGCATGAGTGTTTCCGAGCGGGCAATGTGGGTGGTGGAGCGCTGGATCATCGTGACCTCGGCCGCTCCGGCCTCCCAAAGGGCGGCGCAGATGTCATGGGCCGAGTTGTTGGAGCCCAGAACCACGCAGTTCTTCCCGGCGTAGGCGTCGGATGCCCGGTGGGCCGAAGAGTGATGAATATCGCCGTTGAAGCTGTCGGCACCCGGGAGCTCAGGGACGTTGGGCTTACCCGACATGCCGGTGGCCATCACCAGTTGCTTAGGTCGAAGGGTGATGTCTTCGGTTGAGCCGTCCTCGTTTTGGCGGCGGACGTTGACTTCCCACGTGTCGGATGCCTCGTCATAGGAGGCTCCCAGGCATTCGGTGGAACCCCAATAGTTGAGCTCCATGATCTTGGTGTAGGACTCCAGCCAGTCACCGATCTTGTCTTTGGGGGAGAAGACCGGCCAGTTCTCCGGGAACTTGATGTACGGGAGATGGTCGTACCACACGGGGTCGTGTAGGCAGAGCGACTTGTATCGCTTGCGCCACGAGTCACCGGGTCGCTCGTTCTTTTCGATGATGATGGTCGGTACCGCCAGTTGTCGTAGCCGGGCGCCCAGCCCGATGGCTCCTTGGCCGCCGCCGACGATGACGACGTACGG
>JAHDFR010000183.1:3410-7509 GCA_020628065.1 Acidimicrobiales bacterium | reverse complement strand
GCCGGCGATTGGCCGGCCGAGGCGCCACTTCGCCCACCGGCCGACATCATGCGGTTGGACCGTATGGGATGCTCGTTCCCCACCAGGTTGAGCTTCTCCCGGTCGCTGATCCGGGCGTTGGCGGCTGAGGCCGCTGAGTGCGGTGGGCCGTTGGTCACCCGGCCCGTTTGGGAGATTGACGATGATGGATACGGTCGGGCGGTCTATTCGTTGCCGTTCGCCGGTGAGGTCTACAGCCTGGTTGCCTTCTCGTCACCGCTGGAACCGGAGCAGCGAACCGACCGGGTTATTGCCGTCGCCTGGGACACCGCCTTTGTACTGTTTGACGGTGTGCCGACAGTGGACGACGTGCAGCGCCTCGAGGACAACGTGCCCCGTCAGGAGGCGGGTCGAATGTCGGCAAACGAGCTGACGCTAAGTAGGGCCAACAAGTCCGTTCGCTTTTTTGATCATGTGGTCGAGCGCCTGGCCGCCGGACAACAGCCTGACCCCGAACTGTTGAACTCCATTGGCTATCTGATGCGGACGACTGCGGTGTATTCCAACGGCAAGTTCGGCTTATCCGACCGGGCGCGGTTCGCCGATCGCAGTTCGATGTCGGATCCGTTCAGGGCTGAGATGTTGACGGTCTGGTTGATTCGAATATTCACCGTTGACCTGGTGGAACATGTTGCCCGGCGACGCTCGCCCGATACCGCAGTAGCGTTGGCCCCGGCTTTGCGACGTCACTTGGGTATTGGCAACGCCACCGGTCTGGGTATGGCGCCGTTCCTGGTTGACCATCCGGTACTGATCAACAACTGGGTGCAGGCCAAGGAGACGGCGTTGGCCCGAGTGCTGGCCGTCGATGAGGTCGGTCACGACACCCTTGATCGATTGGCTGTGCTGGCTCGCCGAGCGGCCGCTCACATTGCTCAGTGGAACACGGAAGATCCCCGTCTGACCGGTCGCCTGGATGTGCTTCGCCGCGAGGTGAATGAGCTTACGGACCTGATCGACTCCGGCTTTGATCCGAAAGCCGACGGTCACGCGCCGTGGATGTCGCTCATGCAATGGTCGCAGCGCAAATCGGTGGAATGCCAGGAGTTAGTGGTGGCTCTGCTGATCGAGCTGTACCCCGAGCTGGCCGATGGGTTGACCGGGTGTATGGATGCCGGGCCTCCGCCGGCGTTGGATTCGGCCATGAGCCTGGTGGAGCTACGGAAGCTGTTACAACGCGACTGGCAGTGGGCGTCGACCATTGACTTCAGTGACAGGGCTGAAACCACGCTCTTCTGGTACACCTCGGAAGAGCGGCTTGAACCTCGCATCGGTGACCGCTACGCCGAGCCGGGGGCGGAACTGGAGCGTCCGTTGGACATCGCCCGCCGGGTTGCCGCTCTGGAGGGCGACCTCGATCGGCATCTAGCCGAAGCGGATGATGGTTCGCCCCAAGCGGGCTCCAACAGCCTGGCGGCGTTCCTCATGACGTTTCCGCACCATCGCATGGCCGTTCACCGGGTGCAGATGCTTGCTCGCCACCCCTACGGCGAGATTCAAGACAATCTTCTGGCCACCAGCTGTTTGCCGATCGACATGCTTCGATGGAAGTTGGCTTTCTTCGGGGCCTCCAAGTTCGATCCCAAGTCCAACTTGTGGACCCGCATCACCTTGTTCCAGGGCGCTCCGTTCCCCGACGAGTTGGCGGCGGCCGATGATCCTGACGATTGGTGGTTACCTGTCCTGACTAGCTGATCCGGTTGGTTGGTTAGTCGGTTGGTTGCTTAGTCGGTTGGTTGATAGTCGGGTGCGGTTCAGCTGACTGTAGACGTGTCTAGACTGGTGGCTCTGCAAACGGTTGGGTTTGCGAAGAGGGTAGGGAGCCATGATCCGGGGCACAGGACGAGGCGAAAAGACGGTGGCATGGCGGAGCGTTGGCTTTGTCGTTGGCCTTATCGGCGGTGCAGCGATCGCTGTTTCCGGGTGTGGTCTGGCCGGCTTTGACAACGGTGGTAGCGAACCGATAGCCGAGGTCGCCGGTGACGACGATCAGCTTCGATCATCGGAGATAGACGGCCAGCTGTCGGATTCGGTATCGGCGTCCGCCTCGTCGGCGGCCGATGCGGCGGGCGTCGACAGCGATCAGCTGTTGACTCGAAGCCAGCTCAGCCAGGGACAAGACGAGTCCGGTCCGGACGAGACCGAGCCCGACGGAGACGCCGATGGTGCAACGTCGGGAGTGGGCGATGCCTCGGAGCCGACATCGACCACCGAACGTGCCTCAAGCTCAACGACAGAACGCGATACAACCTCCTCGTCTACGACCACGACAACCGAGTCGACCACCAGTAGCGCCACCTCGACGACCGAGCGGACCACCACGACCAAACGGACGACCACCACTCGACCAACGACCACTACCCGGCAAACGACCACGACCAGACGCACGACGACCAATCCGCCGACAACTCAGCGCACGACAACAACTACGACCACAACGACCAGTCCGTCAACAACGACGACAAAGCCCCCTGACCCCTTGGCCATGACATACGGCGCAGTCGGAACCGAAATCAAGGGGGATGTGACGGCGGCCGGTATTCCGATCCCAGACGTGACTGTGGACCTCTATGAAGCGGTGACGGCCAATGAGCGAGGCCCATTTCTGGGTGACACCACGTCCGGCGCCGATGGAACCTGGACACTTGGCCAGATGGACCCGTCCTGTTACATCATCGTGGGTGTCGCCCCTGAGGGTCGGGTCTTCATAGGCGGATCCCGTTTCAAGCAACGCTACGTCTGCAACAACACCTAGTCGTTCGGCCCGTTGGGCAGTTGGCTTGATCGGCAGGCACACTAGTGGACGTGATCTGCTCCACAAGCGAGTGCGTTGAGACCCTGTACAAGGCAGCCGTCGGGGCGGGTTTCCCCGTCGCATCGGCCAAGCAGTCTGCTGTGGCCGCGGTGTGGATGCAGCGGAACCAGACGTTGATCACTCATGGCCTCGACGGCTTCCATCTGATGTTGACGGCGGTCGAGCGGGGACCTTGCGACTTGCGGGAGCATATCCAACCCGACCCCGAGGGTCAGAAGGTGAACGTCGACGGTGGCTCGATCGTTGACATTGGGCCGTGCGTGTTGGACGCGGTGATGTCTGACTCGATGAAACGGTCTGTGATTCTGAACCATGTTGCCGGTGGAGGGCTGCTGCTGGGCATGATCGCCGGTCCGATCGCCCCACCTCTGGCAGGGTTCGACTTGGTTCTGGCGGCGGTGCCACCGCAATCTTCGGATCAGATCAATCTCACGGTCGATGAGGGAGCCGACCGGAAGGCGGTTCGTCTCGGACAAAAGACGTGGACGGTGGCCGAACTCCAAAGAGCAGCTGGTCCAGTGGAGGTCGACGATGAGCTGTGGCGTCGAGCATGCACGTTTGCGGCCGCAACCTATGTGCCGAGTAGCGACGAGTCTCGGCAAGGAGCCGGCGCCGGTCTGACGGATAACGACTAAGGCGGCGATCCGGAGGATCGCCTTCACGAGTTTGCGGTGCAAACTCTTTGGCTTTGCGGGGGTGCGCTGGAGGTCGAGTGGTGTGGGGCTAGGGCGGCGATCCGGAGGATCGCCTTCACGAGTTTGCGGTGCAAACTCTTTGGCTTTGCGGGGGTGCGCTGGAGGTCGAGTGGTCTTTGGCTTTGCGGGGGTGCGCTGGAGATTCTGAACTCGGGGTGACTGGATGTGGTCGCTCCTACATGGAAAGATAAAAAAGATAGATGAGCCAGGGAGGGTCTGATCATGGTTGGCGGAACGTGGGCGCGTTTTAGGGTCGATTTGTGGCCTTTGGCGTTACGAGGTCTGGCCGGTTTGGCATTGGTGCTGTTGATTCCGGGTGCGCTTGCCGCCTGTGGTGGCTCGTCCAGCGGTGACGACTCGGCTTCCGATTCCGAAGTTGAAGACACCGAAGAACCAGCCGAGCCTGCCGAGACCGAAAATGATTCGGGCGATAAGGACGACGCCTCTGAAGATGTCAACGAGGGCGATGACTCTGAGGCTGGTGACACTGCGAGCGAAGAAGTCGACAGCGATGACTCCTACAGCGATGACCCCGAAGCTGGTGACACTG
>JAHDFR010000183.1:0-3310 GCA_020628065.1 Acidimicrobiales bacterium | reverse complement strand
GGCGAACACGTCGAAGCTCTACAAGCTCGTCTCAACGAGTTGGGTCTGGCGGCAGGCAACCCCGACGGTGATTACGGACGCAAAACCGAACGAGCCATCAAAGGCTTTCAGCGCCTGATTCGAGTTGAACCGACCGGGCGGGCCGACCGTATCACCCTCAACTATCTTGAGGACTTCAGCTACAACGGGCCGGTGGTGACGTCGGACTCGTCCAGCGCCGATGTCCAAGCGTTGCAGGAACGTCTGGCCGACGGACCGTTCGACCCTGGCCAGCCCGACGGCGAATACGGTACCGCCACCACTCAAGCCGTCTGGGCGTTGGAGAAGCTGGCCGACATTCCCCAGGACGGGGTGTGGGGGCCGCTGGATGAGTGGGCCTGGGATCAACTGATGGCGGGACGAATCGGCACCCCGGTTCGAGACAACGATCAGCGGTGGGTTGAGGTCGACCTGTCCGAGCAACTCATGAAGGTGTACGAGCCTGGTGAACCTGTGCCCGTGCTGATCAGCCACATTTCGAGTGGGAGCGGCATTCCGTGGGAGAACGAGGAACACAGCGGTAGCTCGGTGACACCCAAGGGCGACTTCGAGATTCAGCGGCGCATCAGCGGCTGGCGTGAATCCAGCTTGAACATCGGAAGGTTGTACAACCCGTTGTACTTCGTCGGTGGTATCGCCTTCCACGGTGCCACCTCCGTTCCGTCTTATCCGGCCAGTCATGGCTGCGTGCGAGTGCCCATGCACATCGCCGACTATCTGCCGGGAGAGCTACCCAACGGCACCCCGGTGCATGTTATGGCCTGACGGCTGGAGCAGCCGGCAATGCGGTAGCCTCGCTCCGTGAACCGGCTCGACTGGCCAACCTTCAGACGTCTCCTTGTCCCCGTCTTCGGATTGGCCTGCTTGGTGACGGCGGTCTTGACGCTGCTGCGGTTCGTCTCGTTTGACAACCCGTGGCTACATCTGTTCGTGCCTCTCGCTCCGGTAGGGCTGGTGGCCTCGCTGCTCGGTCTTGCCGTCCTGCTCCCGCGGCGGGCGCGCCTAGGTGGCCTGGTTGTGGTGGTGGTGGGCTCCGCTTTAGCCCTACCCGGACCGCTCCTCCCTCGATTCGGATGCACCGGCAGAGCAGCAGAAGCAGCCGCTTCGTCGCAAGCAGTCACCGTGTTCTCCCACAACGCGTCGTATGAGGTCTTCGACTCCGAGCTGGTGGCGGCCGAGATCATTGAGGTCGGGGCCGACGTCGTGCTACTGCAGGAGGTTGACCCGGCCATGACTGCTGGCCTCAACAGTTCGCTGCCCGCCCCGTTCGAGCATGTGGTGACCGGTGCAGGAGAGCAAACGTTGGGTCTGTCGATTCTCAGCCGATGGCCGATAACCGACGTGATCGACTCGGTCTCGGGCCACGAGTCGTTGCTGGCCAACCGGTGGACTGATGATGTCAACCCGATGCTGTTCGCCACCGTCGGTACACCGCAGGGAGAACTTCGGCTGGCCAATGTGCACCTGAGTGCTCCTCGATCACCAAAGCTGGTTGAGCGACGGCGAATCGAGGTGCCGGTGGTGCGAGACCAGTTGGTGGCCTGGAAGCAGGCCGGTGACCCAAACCTTCCGGACCTGATGATGGGTGACTTCAACGCTTCGACCAGCCATGCTGACTTTCGAATGCTGATGACCGATGCAGGATACGTTGACGGCCATCGGCTGGCCGGCTGCGGGCTGGGAACCACTTGGTCGCCATTGTCCCGCGGACCGGCGGTGCTGGCGTTGGACCATGCGTTGGTTCAGGCCGATCCGGATGAGCGGGTTTTCACCATCGAAGCGATGCGCAGCCATGGTTACGCCGCCAGCGATCACCGGGCTGTTTCGGTTGTTCTCAGCCCGCGTACCGGGTGACAATCCGCAGCGCCGTTGCAGCGGTGGCTTCTGCTTGCCTTTGATGAGGAAGTAGCGGTACCTTCTGCCGATGACTCTTGCGACGCTGGCGGATTCGTATCACGCCAATGGCTACCTTGGGGCGGTCGAGGTGACCTCGGCCGACGACGCTCAAACCCATCGCCGAGCCTTGGAGGAAGCCGAGGCTCAGCTCGGACCGATGCACTACATCGACAAGGTGCACACCGTTCTGCTGTCGGCCTGGGAGCTCTGCGTCCACCCGAAAGTGCTGGATTTGGTTGAGCAGATGATCGGGCCCGACATTCTGCTGTACAACTCGACCTACATCATCAAAGAGCCGGGGACGGACGGCAAGATCAACTGGCACCAGGATCTGACCTATTGGGGTCTGTCCGATCCCGACGCCCAGGTTTCGATGTGGTTGGCGTTGGCACCGGCCACCGAGGAGTCCGGTTGTATGCGCATGGTTCCCGGCAGCCACCGCCAGGGTCAGATCGATCACGCCACCAACTCGGGCGACGGCAACCTGCTGTTGAAAGGCCAGTACATCCCCGACGTTGACGATCATGGATCCGCTGCCTCAGAGGTGTGTGAGCTTCAACCGGGACAGGCATCGTTTCATCACGGTTGGACGATTCACGCCTCGGGACCCAACCGATCGAATGACCGTCGGATCGGGCTGAATGTGCAGTACTTGTCGCCCCGAACCTACGTTGGCGGCTCGACCGAGCTCGGTGCGTCCGGGACGGCCATTCTTGTTCGAGGGTCCGACGAGTTCGGCTACTTCGGGAAAGACAAGGCACCTGAATCCAACCTGGACCCCGGGGCGGTGGCTCGCTGGCGGGAACTGGATGCCGCTATGAAAGCGAATTTCCAGATCGACTGAGCGTTGGCTGCCAAGTTCACCGGCAGCGGGCTGTGTTACGTCTAGTCTCGTTTCGTGACAGCCAAGGTGGTGCGCTACGCCGATCCGAAGGCACCGGAGTTGGCGGTAAGCCATATCGTGTCGGGCGAAGCGATTATCGTCTACTTCAACGGTGCTTTCGCCTTTCTGGCCGACATGGACAATCCCGCCGCGGCGCAGAAGATTTTCGAGGCCAAGCGGCGGCCGGCCGAGAAGACGTTGGCTCTGGTGTGCGACCCGGAGCATCTTGGCGAGTTCGTTGATCTCGCACGACTGCCGTTCTCATGGCCGGCGGTGATGGCGTTGCAACGGCAAATCCATGCGCTGGGGGTTGTTCTTCCGGCGAGAGAAGGGTCTCTATCTGCCGACTCAATGGTTGACGGCACCGTTTTGAACGTGTGGACCGACTATCCACCGCACCGGCCGTTTGTCAGGCTGCAGACGGAGATTCGGGCCATGGGGTTGCGGGCGTTTCAAGGGGCTTCCGCCAACCTCAGTGGAGAGCCGACCTAC
>JAHDFR010000411.1 GCA_020628065.1 Acidimicrobiales bacterium | reverse complement strand
CGGATGAGATGAAGGGGATCGACCACCTGAGCACCGTCGGGCTAGGCTACGCTGACACAGCCAAGCCGCCGTTGGCTCGGGCTATGCGTGATGAGATTTCACACATCGAAAGGCTTGCGGAGGCCAACGGACTGGTAGGCGTCCGCCGAGGCAGGCCAATGAGGGCCACCCACGCGGTTTGCTCGACCGAGCGGGCTCCAGACCTGTGAGAAACACTGTCGACCCTTGAAACGATTTGCCAGGCTGTTGGAGTAGCGAGGTTGGCTATCCGGTAGCTTAGTGCTGCGGTTAGGGTTCTTTGACCGCCTTGTCCTGCAAGCGCTTTCATGCCACCATGTTCTTCGTCCGTCAGTCAGGCGGTACAACGGCTCAACTGCCTAAGGGTTTGATTAATGACCAATGTCGATAGCGCTTCAGCGCTTACTTCACTGAGCTTCCCGTCCGGTTTCGTTTGGGGAACGGCCACCTCGGCGTTCCAGATCGAAGGCGCAACCGACGTCGGTGGCCGATCACTGAGCATCTGGGATGTCTTTTGCCGACAGGAGGATCGCATCGCCGACGGAAGCGACGGCCACCAGGCCTGCGACCACTACAACCGGTACCGAGATGATGTGGCGCTCATCAAAGAGCTCGGTATGCATGCCTACCGTTTCTCCATCTCGTGGCCCCGTATCATTCCCGACGGGGTGGGAGAGGTCAACGAAGAAGGTCTTGACTTCTACGACCGGTTGGTCGACGAGCTGTTAGCGGCCGGTATCCGCCCGTTTCCCACCTTGTACCACTGGGATCTGCCGCAAGCCATGGAGGATCGCAACGGCTGGGTGAACCGTGAAACCGCAGAGGCGTTCGCCGACTACGCCGAGGTGGTTGTCGGCCGGCTGGCCGACCGGGTGGACACCTGGACCACGCTGAACGAGCCGTTTGTGGTGGCCAACCATGGCTATGTCACCGGTGAACACGCCCCGGGGCGGACCTCCATGGCCGATGGCATGGCGGTATCGCACCACCTCAATGTGGCTCACGGCCTGGCCGGCCAACGGATTCGGGCTTTGGCTCCGGACGCCCGCCTGGCAATTGTCCTCAACTTCACACCCGTTCGTCCAGCGACAGACAACGAAGCCGATCTTGTCGAGGCATATCACCAAAACAACCTTGAGAACCGTTGGTACAGCGACCCCATCGCCGGTCTCGGCTACCCCGAAGACAGTGCTGACTTCTATGAGT
>JAHDFR010000410.1 GCA_020628065.1 Acidimicrobiales bacterium | reverse complement strand
GGGGCGGCCTCAAGAAGCGACGTGATCGTCTCATCGGGAACCTGAGCGGTCAGACCGTTGGTGCATACCAACACCCGGTCCCCGGGCTTCAGTTCGAGTTTGCGAACGTCCGGCCGTAGCGAAGACAACCCCTGACCAACCGACCTCACCAGGACCTTGCTCAGCGGGGAGCCGGCGGCTTGCTCACTGGAGATAGCTCCGGCGTCTACCATGTCCTGGGCGGCGGTGTGATCGCGAGTGATCGGGTGAAGCGAGCCGTTGCGCAGCAGGTAGCACCGGCTGTCACCCACGTTCACCACGTACATTCGGGGCCACATGAGGTAGGCCATGGTGAGGGTGGTACCCATGCCGCCGAATTCGGGTGTTTCGTCGACCTGGGCCTGAACCGCCTGTTCCACTTCGGCCATGGCCGTCAGCAGTTGGCGCTCCTGGTCGTCGTCGTAGTGATGGTCGATACTCAAGAACCACGGCATGACGTTCAGCACATAGCGGGCCAAGGTGCCGACACCGATCTGACTGGCGATGTCGTGACCCGGTAGACCGCTTATCCCATCGGCCACCACCAACAACTGACCAGCCACCCCGCTGACCAATCTGGTTTCGTCCGACACCGGAAGGCTGGATGAGTGAATGGTTATCGACCGGGTCAGATCGGCCACCAGGAAATGGTCTGCGTTACCGCCTCGCACCGTTCCCGGGTGTGACCGGCCGGCTGTCGGCAGGTTTGAGATCAACATTTCCGGAACCTATCAACTCGTTGAGTCTGCGGTCCAGGGACCTTGGACCCTGGTTTGTTTGAACGCCGAGGCTCACAGTGAAACGTAGAGACGTAACGAGAGGGTCTTGCCAACCCACAAACCAACGGAGAAGTGCCATGCGAATCCTGGTTGTACCGGCCAGCCGCCACGGTGGAACGGCGCAAATCGGTAGAGCTCTGGCCACCGCCCTGCGGGAAGAGGGAATCGACGTTGACGTCAGCCAACCCGAGCTGATGTTTCATCCTGATCGCTACGACGGCTACGTGTTGGGTAGCGCCGTCTACGCCGGCCGCTGGTTGAAAGCGGCCCGCACCTTCACTGAACGTCATCAGGCATCGATCCGGGCCAAACCCACCTGGTTGTTCAGCAGCGGACCGGTCGGCCCCAACCAAACCGATCCCGTTCTGGTACCCAAACATCTCACCCGCCTGATCAAGCTCACCGGAGCCAGGCAACACCGTCAATTCG
>JAHDFR010000182.1 GCA_020628065.1 Acidimicrobiales bacterium | reverse complement strand
CGATAGAAAGCCTGGTCGGAAGATATCTCGAAGTGTTGCGCGCGTTCGGGTCAGGTGGATCCACCCGTTAGTACGTGGATAGAATCCGACGGAGAGGATAGCCGACCATGGTGGCAGTTCTGGCAGACAAAGCGGGCAGGGAAGACTCGTCGGCACTACATCCGATCGATCGGGTGATTGAGGCCCGGCGACTGGCGGGCCTGGTTCCGAATGCGGCCAAAGAACAGAAGGCTCGACTCTTGGATGTGCTGGCGATCCTGGCTCAGGAACGCCGCCCGGTCCTGGACAGCCGTGGAAAGACCGCCAAAGTGGCTGTCTTTCCAGAGATCGTACAGATATTCATGGAAACGCTGGAAGCCGAACAGCTGATTGAGAGCAGCCTGCTTGGTCCTCGATTTCAGCTGCGAGGGCCACAGAACGAAGCTGCCAGGCGTGAGATCGCCCAGCGAACCTATGCCTCTATTCCCGACGCTCTACGAAGCTTTCGCGGTGAAAGTGGCATCAAGTCGTACATCTTTGGAATCGTCGGCAACCAGTATCAAAGTTGGGTCCGAGAGACGGCAAAGAACACCTCGGTAGTCGACCTGCCCGAGGACGACGTGCTCGCCGGAGCGGCGCTGCGCAGTTCGCTGCTTCTCAGCAAGCTTGAGATCGGCCAGGCCATGGCCGACCTCGCCCCCAAGCATCGGGAGATCGTCGACCTCACCTTCTTCAAAGGTTTGTCGGCGGCGGAGATCCGATCCAAACTTGATCTAACCGACGGCCAGTACCGGAACCGCAGGCGTCAGGCACTTAAAGAAATAGGCGAGCTCCTTGAAGAGCGGGGTCATGGTTGCTGACCCTGGCGACCGATCTGACGAACGCTCCCAGGCGCTTGACCCGAACGCGTTGACGGCATCGCCCTCAGATGATGACGTGCCGGACCGGTTCGGCGAATACCAGGTTGACCGCGTCATCGCCCGCGGCACCCATGGGACGGTATTCAAGGCCACTGACATCCATGGAATTAGGGTGGCCGTCAAGTGGCTGAAGCGACAGGAAGACGAGTCCGAGCTTTCGAACTTCGTCCAGCTGTCTAAGACGGTCAAAGGCATTCCCCCAATTCTCAACAGCGGAACGCAGGACGGTCGAACGTACTACGTCACGCCCTACTACGAGAGGCGATCGCTTCGTTTTCGGCTGCGGAAACTGCGGTTTCCCCAAACGTTGGACGAGACGCTCCGTGCCGCCGGTGCCTTCACTGAAGTTCTCGGCGAGCTACACCGGCATGGTTTCACCCACTCCGATTTCAAACCCGACAACATCTTGATCGAGGCGCTGCCGGCGCCCCCTGGCGCCGCCGGATACTCGCTGCTGCGTGACGACGAGCGATTCCTGCTTGCCGACTTCGGCACGATCAGGTCAGTTGATGGCCTGGATCAGTTCGGCGAGGGGACCCTTGGTTACGCTGCGCCGGAGCTGCTGACCACGGTGGTCGATCACGATCCCAGGGTTGACGTCTATGCCGCGTCGGCCACGCTGGTGGAGTGCATGACCGGTGTCGCCCCCGCACAGATTCGCACTCCCGCCGGGTTTGCCTTTGACTCCAACGTGCTCGCCCGGACCGGGCCACTGGAGCCGGTGCTGCGAAAAGGCCTCAGTTACGACCCTGACCGGCGACAGTCCACCATGTCGGAGTGGTTCGACGGTCTTCTGAGCAGGGCCGACGATGTTGCCCCGCTGATGGCTGGTCGTTCCCGTTCCGACGTCGAGAAAGGGGTCGGGGTTGCGAAGCCACCGGCCGACACTTCGGGGATTGAATCCACTCGCCGTCGGCAACAGCACCCCGAGTCAACGACGGACCAGCGAACCGGTCTGTCCGGCCGGTTGACCAAAAATTTGCTCCCAACCATCGGCCTTCTTGTCGTGGTGCTTGCTGCCTACGGGCTGCTAACCCAGATCCGCCAAACAAGACCTTTCCTGGCCGGGTCCGGCGCTGATGTGACGGTCAATGACTCGACAACGCCGGCGCCGGCGGAAGACCCGGCTGCGCCTTCCCAACGCGACGAGCCGTCGGCGTCTTCGCAACTCGAAGATCCGGCCGTGCTTCCCCAGCCCGAAGACTCGGCCGTGCCCTCGTTGCTTGAAGCAGTTCCCGACCAACGTTGGGGGACCCCAAGGAGGCGGCTCACGGCTGCCGACCCCGGCACCGGTGGGGCCAGCCAGGCGGACGGTGCGCGCTACCACCGCATTGACAGCTCCACCCGGTCGGTGCTCAGCGGCGACGAGCAGTGGATCTTGTCCGAACGAGACGGACAGTGGACCGCCGTTGACCGCGCGACCGGGCAGTTCCACAGGTTGAACATTTGGCCTGATGGTCAACCGGTCTGGCATCCGACCGAGCCGGCGACCATCCTGTACCTGGCCGAGTACGAGCTTGCTTTGAAGTCGGTCACACTCGACGGCGAGACGAGGACGGCGGCCGACCTCACCCAACGACTCAGCGCCGAACTGCCTGACGCGGTGGCTCTCCGAGCGCCGCTCCACGGCGGGCCGTCAGCGAACGGCCGGTACTTCGCCTGGGCCGTGGTCGCCGCGGCGGGCAACCCGATCGGGTTTGTAACCTACGACCTGTCTGCCGACGCGATCCTTGGCCTACAGGTCGACATTCCCTCCGGTGATCTAGGAAAATTTGACTCGATTGCTATGTCCAAGAATGGCGACGATGTTGTGGTCGCTTTCGAAGAGGCCTATGTCATCTACGACACGGACTTCGCCGACGAGTGGCGAATCGAGCAGCGGCCGTTCAGCTACGAACTGGCATTGTCCGGCCTGTCTCAAGACGTTTTAGTTGTCGCCAACTTCGAAAGTGGGACGTTCGGCACCGGATCGATTGTCGCCCACAATCTTGACAGCCGCCAGTCGGCTCGCCTGGGGGATCTCTACGACGGGTCCAACTCCGATGTCTTGGTCTCCGGGCTGGCAACCGAAAAGCCGGGTTGGGTTCTTGTCTCAACCTTCGACTGCGCTGATCGAGACACCTGGAGTTGCGACCGGGTCATGGCTCTCAACGTTGACGACGCCACTGTCATCAACCTTGCCCAAACCGACAGCTGTGCCGAGTCGTCGTTCGCCGTCCCCAACGCCGCCGTTAACAGTGATTTCACCAAGGCGTGGTTCAACTCCGACTTCGGTTCTTGCGGAGAGGACGCCACCATCGTCGAGTTGACCATCGACCAGTTGAACGGCCTGCCCTAGCCGGCACTGGAAACATGCGCGTTCAACCCCAGACGTTCCACTAGTTGGTGAATCCGGAACCACCACGGTTTGCCGGTACCAACGAGAGGTTCAAAATGAGCGTTTGGATTAAGGCTCTGACTGGGGCAGCAGTTGCGTCTGTTGTCCTTCCCGCTATTGCCGGGAGTGCACCGTCAGCCATGGCTGGGGGTTACGACCTTGGCGAAGAGCGGCGGGTGCGTAATGCTTGAACTCGCAAGCCTGTTTGGCACGACCATTCTTTACACGATCGGGTCGATGAACAGAAGTGCCGGCTGTTCAAGCTGACGGCGAATGGCTTGAACAAATTGGGCGGCATCCCAGCCGTCGACCACGCGGTGGTCGAATGAGGACGACAGGTTCATGATCTTGCGGGGGACAAACTCGCCGTCGACCCACACCGGGCGGGTGACGATCTTGTTGACCCCGACAATGGCCACCTCCGGCTTGTTGATCACCGGCGTGGTGACAATGCCGCCCAGCGCACCAAGGCTGGTAACGGTGATGGTGGAACCTGAGAGTTCAGCGGCCAGCGCCGTTCCGGCCCGGGTGGCGGCTGTTACTTCGGCCAGGCTGGATGCGGCCGACCAGACGGTGTGGGCTTCGGCGTGGCGAACCACGGGAACAATCAATCCGTTGTCGGTCTGGGTGGCGATACCAACGTGTACCGCCTCAAAGGTCTTGAGCACATCCGGGCCGCCGTCGGGATCACCGTCGATCAGATGTGAATTGAGGTGGGGATGATCGACGATGGCATTCACCATGGCCCGTATGAGGAACGGAAGCAGAGTAAGCCGGGGCACTTCGGGCCGATGCTGATTCTCATCGTTCAGTTGTTTACGCAGATCCTCCAACGCCGTGACGTCAATCTCGTCCACATAGGTGATGTGGGGAATGGTTGAGGTGGCGGCCACCATCTGCTGCGAGATCTTTCGCCGCAGTCCAACGACCTTCTGCTCGCTGCTACCGGTGCGAGCTTGGGGCGGTGCGGCGGCCACGGTCGCTGAAGTGCGCCCACCTTGGCGGGAGGCGATGAAGCGGTCAAGGTCGTCGTGTGTGACCCGCTGGTTGGGGCCGGTGGGGTCGACTTCACGTAAGTCAACGCCTAGGTCTTTGGCCCGCCGCCGTAGCGCCGGTGTGGCCTTTGGCTTGTCCGGCTTGGTCGATCGGGCCGGTCCCCCGAACCACTGGTTGGCTGCCTGGCCTGTGTCGGGCCCGGCTTGCTCGATCGGCGCTCGGTGGCCGTTGGCTGACGGCTCGGTTTCGGGAGGGGTCTGTGTTGCAGTGGCGGCGTCGGTAGCAGCGGGAGCCAGTTCAGGCCTGGATTCTCCGGACCCGACACGCATAACAAACAACGGTGAGCCGACGGTAATGGTGTCGCCAACTGCGGCTGCCACCTCAACCAACTCGCCGGCAAACGGCGCCGGAACCTCGACGGTGGCCTTGTCGGTCATTAGCTCGACGACAGCGCCGTTGCGGTCCACCGAGTCGCCGACCGCCATCAGCCAGTCGACGATCTCCACTTCGGCCACGCCCTCACCGACATCAGGTACGACGACGGTCTGCAGGTCGGAATCTACGGTTGGGCTGGGAGACTGGTCCGCCATCAGTAGCTCATCACTTCCTTGAGCGCCTTCACCAACCGGTCGGGGCCGGGGAAGTACACCCACTCCAGGCCGACCGGGTACGGAGTGTCGAAGCCGGTGACCCGGGTGATCGGGGCTTCCAGGTAGTCGAAGCAGCGTTCCTGAACCTGGGCTGACAGCTCGGCCCCGAAGCCGCTGGTTCGGGTGGCTTCGTGGGCGATCACACACCGACCGGTCTTACGGATCGAAGCGGTGATGGCTTCGGTATCGATGGGCAGCAGCGTACGGAGGTCGATGATCTCGGCGTCAACGCCGGACTCGTTGGCCGCCGCTTCGGCCACATGAACCAGGGTTCCGTAGGCCAACACCGTGATGTCCGCACCGGGGCGCCAGATGTTGGCCTGACCCAGGGGCGTGGAGTAGTGGCCTTCGGGCAGGTCGCCCATCGGGTGTCCGGTCCACGGCTGGATCGGCCGGTCGTGATGACCGTCGAACGGTCCGTTGTACAACCGCTTGGGCTCGAGGAAGATGACGGGGTCCGGATCTTCGATCGAAGCGATCAACAGGCCCTTGGCGTCCACCGGGTTTGACGGAATGACCGTTTTCAAGCCGGCTACGTGAGTGAACAACGCTTCTGGGCTCTGCGAATGGGTTTGACCGCCTCGGATGCCGCCGCCCACCGGCATGCGGATCACCAGGGGGGCGGTGAACTCACCAGCGGAGCGTGACCGCATGCGGGCCGCCTCAGACACGATCTGGTCATAGCCCGGATACATGTAGTCGGCGAACTGAATTTCGGCCACCGGGCGAAGGCCGTAGGTGGCCATGCCGACGGCGGCACCGACGATGCCGCTTTCCGAGATCGGCGTGTCGAACGAGCGGTGAGGCCCAAACCGTTGCTGCAAACCTTCGGTGCAGCGGAACACGCCACCGAAGTAGCCGGCGTCTTCACCGAACGACACCACCCGCTTGTCCCGTTCCATCATGACGCCGAGGGCGTCTCGGATGGCTTCGATCATGGTGGCCATCAGTGATCGTGCCCTCCCGTGTTCAGGTCGGCCAGCAGATCTTCGCCGCAGCTGGCCGCCTGTTCGACCAGGTGCGGTGGTGGCGTGGCGTACACGTGTTGGAACATTTCCCGCGGTGGAGTGTTGATGCCGTCTTTGATGGTTCCCATCTCCTCGGCTTCGGTCACTGCGGCCTCGACCGTCGACTCGGCCTCGGCCCGGATTTGATCAAGTTCGGCTTGGCTCACTTCGCCGGTTGCCAACATATGGTCGGCCAGGCGCTGAACTGGATCGCCCAGGGGCCAGGAGTCGGCGGCGTTCTTCGGTCGGTAGCGGCTGGGGTCATCCGAACTGGAGTGCGACGCCGCCCGGTAGGTCACCCATTCGATAAGGGTTGGGCCGTAGCCGGCCCTGGCCCGTTCGGTGGCCCATTGGGTGGCGGCGTAACCGGCCAGGAAGTCGTTGCCGTCGACTCGCAGGGTGGCGATGCCGTAGCCGATTCCTCGTTGGGCGAACGGCGAGTTCATGCCGCCGGCGATTCCTTGAAAGCTGGAGATGGCCCACTGGTTGTTGACCACGTTCAAGATGGCCGGCGGTTGATAGACCGAGGCGAAGACCATGGCCGAGTGAAAGTCGTTCTCGGCGGTGGCGCCCTCACCGGTCCAGGCCACGGCGACATTGCGTTTGCCCTCGATAGCCGAGGCCATGCCCCAGCCCACGGCCTGAATCATCTGGGTGCCGAGATTCCCCGACACCGAAAAGAAGCCCGCCTCGGTCACCGAATGAAGCCCCGGAAGCTGTGCACCCTTCAACCGGTCGCCGGTATTGGACAGCATCTGGCAGGTCATCTCCACCAGCGAGTGGCGGTTGGCTACCAGGATGCCCGCTTGGCGGTAGGTGGGGAAGTGCATGTCCTTCCCCGGGCCGTAGCCGGGGGTGGAGGCGTCGACGGCCATCGCTGCCGATACCGCTACCGCCTCCTCGCCGAGAGAGCGGACGGCGAATGCCGCCTTGCCCTGGCGTTGCAGCATTAAGAACTGTTCTTCGATGATCCGGGTAACCATCATGTTGCGGTAGCCGGCCAGCTTGTCGGCGGTGGACAGCTCCGGGTCCCATGCGCTTGTCTTAGCCACCGCGGCTGAGGGTGGGTCGACCGGGCTGTTGGCCATTACCCGGACCATGCCGGTGGCCAACGGATAGGTGTCGAAGGCCGGGATGTCGATCCCCGGCTTCGGTGTCTCGTCCACGTTGGGAACTGCCAGGGAGGAGAAGTCAGGCTCTTCCCCGGGCCGAGCCGTGGGCTCGGGTACGTGTAGGCGGAGTTCGGTCTGGTGAGTGGTCATCGTTGCCATCTCCATCGCTCGACGGGGTCGGCTTGTGAGCCGCTAGGCCTGGATTTCCGCACCACTGAACGATGATGCGGAGACGTGGCACGATTATCTTCTGTTATTCGGTTATCAGTCAACTGCGACGAATAATATTCGGCACACTATGACTGAACAGCTTACTAGTTCGTTTTTGGCGGCTTTTGAGGTCGCTCAGGCGAACAGATGACGGAGAGTCCCATGAGCTTTGACTCGGTTGATCAGGCGCTAATCGCCGAGCTTCAGGCCGACGCCCGCCAAACCAACCGGGCACTGGCCAACAAGGTAGGGCTCGCCCCGTCCACATCGTTGAGCCGGGTTCGCGAGCTCGA
>JAHDFR010000181.1:4855-7587 GCA_020628065.1 Acidimicrobiales bacterium | reverse complement strand
TGGCGACGCCTCGATAGCCTGACGGGAAGATGATCCGCAGACTACGCACGGCCTCCATTATCGAAGCAACCACGTATCTGTTCCTGGTGGCGGCCACGGTGGTCAAGTACACCCACGGGGACGACCGGGGTGTTTCACTGCTCGGCCCGATTCACGGCATCTTGTTCCTGGTCTTCGCCGCGTTGGTGATGATGAACTACGAACGCCTCGGCTGGCCGCTGTGGCGGGCGATCACAGCGTTGTTCATCGGGTCGCTTCCCTTCGGCGGCTTTTGGGTTGAGCGGCGCTGGCTTGCTCCGCTTGATGCCCGGCCGGCGTAGCGACAACGATCTTTTTCCTGATGCGGTAAAGGATCTGCCGGGCTTGTGACTTAACAGGGCGAGCAACCAATCAAAAACGCCGTTCCTAGTCGGAACAAACCAGGAGACGTTCAAGTGACACCAACAAACACTTCTAATTTGTCGCGTGCTTTGCCGCGATCGAAAGCCCGAAAAGCCGCCGTCGCATCGGCGGCAGCTATGGCGGTACCGGTGCTGGCAGGGGTAACCGGTGCCTCAGCACGAGCGGTCACAGCCACCGCCGGCATGTGGGGCGAAGGAGTGCTGACTCAGGCCGACATCGCCCACATCGACAGCTACCTCGACGATCTCGGCTGGGATGAGAAGGACCTCGATGTCTACGGTTTGTTCTGGGAGGCCGGGTACAGCTACACCCAGCTCCTGGAGCTGGCCGACGAGTGGAACGTTGGCGAATTCGCCGCCAAAGCCCGGGCCGGCCGAGCCATCCAGTCCGGTGACACATCCGAGATCTTCCAGGTCCTCGGGGAAGGCCCGGCGGCCGAGTTCATGACGGCCGAAGACATCGAGGCCGCAGACATGGCCGCCTACGAGGAACAGTTCGGGCCCCTGGACACCGTGGTGGACGACACCGGGGTGGAGGGTCAGCCGGTGGACTATGACGCGCTCGGCTGGAACGAGGATGACCTCGACGTCTACGGTTTGTTCTGGGAGGCCGGGTACAGCTACACCCAGCTCCTGGAGCTGGCCGAAGCCTGGAACGTCGGAGAGTTTGAGGCCAAGGCTCGGGCGGCTCGAGCCATCCAGTCCGGCGACACCTCGATTATCGATGCGGTGATTGAACAGGGGCCGGCGGCTGAGTTCATGACGGCCGAGGAGATCGAGGCCGCAGACATGGCCGCCTACGAAGAGCAGTTCGGACTGGCCGGCACCGGCGGGTAGCCACCGATCACCCCAAGTTCTCTCACTCAAGTCGGTCCTCTGTTGCGTCGATCCTCCGGTTGCACAACCGGCGCCGGTATCTCCGGCCGACGCTCAGAGGGCCCACTTGACTTCCAATCCCGTATCCACTTCATCAGTCGACAAGATTGCAATCGACGATATTGACGGTCTTCCAACGGCTCTGCTTGATGCCATACCGAACCCGGTGCTGGTCAAAGACGAGGAAACCCGCTACGTCTGGGTGAACGCCGCTTTCGAGACGCTGTTCGAAGTCCGTCGCCAAGACCTCGTCGGCGAGTTGGACGCTGACTTGTTCCCTGATCGTCAGGCGGCCCAATGTAACGGTGGCGATCTGCGGGTGTTGGCCACCGGTGAGGTCGATGAGGCTGAGGAAACCGTTGTCGATCCCACCTTGGGCGACCGCATCACGATCACCAGAAAGAGTCGGCTCACGGTTGACGGCAAGAACTATCTGGTGGGCGTGATGCACGACATCACCGACGTCACCGAAGCCAACCGGCAACTTGCGGTGGTCAACCGAAAGCTTGACGAGCAGGCGGTTGAGTTGGCCCGGCTGGCGTCGACCGATCCGCTCACCGGGTGCCTCAACCGCAGAGCGCTATTCACCCAGGTCAACAAGCTTCCCTCCGACCGACAGGTCGGTGTCATCGTGTTGGATCTGGACCACTTCAAGTCAATCAACGACCAGTACGGTCACGACACCGGCGACACCGTGTTGTCCAACTTCGCCACCATGATCAGGAAGATCCTCCGTACGGACGAGATCTTTGCTCGCACCGGCGGCGAAGAGTTTGTGATCGTATTGCCCGGTGCAAGTCTCGACCAGACCCGCCAACTGGCCCAACGAATCTGCACCGCGGTCAGCTCGAATCCGATGACCGTCGGCGAGCAAACACTTCGAGTCACGGTTAGCGCCGGCGCCACCTACGGCACATCACTCGACGAGGCTCCTATCGGCGACTTGGTGAACGACGCCGACACCCTGTTGTACAAAGCCAAAGAAGGCGGCCGCAACCGGGCGGTCACGGTGTAGCGGCAGGAACCACGACACATCGCGGACCTGACGACAACACTGACGCCGCCGGTTGCGGCCAATTCACCTCTATAACAACGCCGGTACAAGAATGCCGGGCGAATGACGGGCTAGGAACCGCGAGCCGCCTCGTAGCGACTGGTGGCTTCATCAACGGCCACCAGCTGCTTCTCGGCCAGGTCCGGGCGGGCACTCCTGGCACGCTCGGCCGCTCCTACGGTGGAGCCGACCTGACCCTGGAAGTGAGGCATCACGTGGCGGGCGAACAGCTCGTAGCTCTTCTTGGTGGCCTGATTGTTGGCCCAGTTGTGAGCCAGCGTCAGGTAAGCACCGAAACCACCGTTGGACTGTTCAAGCAGTTCTTCGATCTGTTTGACCGCCATGTCCGGTGTGCCGACGACGCCGAGGCCGTTATTGACGAAGGCCACCATCTCATCGAC
>JAHDFR010000181.1:0-4755 GCA_020628065.1 Acidimicrobiales bacterium | reverse complement strand
AGGCCCAACATGGCGGCATCGGTTGGTAGCGCACCTGGTCCGACGCCGAACATGATTCGGCCCCGAGTCAAGTGATCCAACAACACCATCCGCTCAGCCGTCCACAACGGATTGTGATACGGCAGCGACACCACCCCGGTGCCCAACTTGATGTGGTTGGTGCGGGCGGCGGCCGAGGCGATGAAAATCTCCGGCGAGGCGATGATCTCGCTGCCGGCCGAATGGTGCTCGCCTATCCAGGCTTCGTCGAAGCCAAGGCGATCCATGTGCTCGATCAGCTCAAGATCCCACTCCAACGAGAGCGTGGGGTTGTGGTCGGGTGGGTGGAAGGGAGCAATAAAGCTCCCGAATCGCATACGCATATCAAGTCCCCCTTGTTTACGCGGTTCTATGTCGTAGATGTAGCTGGCTGTGATTGCCGCGTTATCGCACGCGACGGATGCGTGATCCCATGCTGACCGGATGCGGCTCCGACATCAAGTTGGGGGCGAAGATTCGTGAATCCGGCCGGAAGCCCTGGCCGTCAACGGAGGGAGATGCCGGCCACTTTGGTCTCGAGGTACTCGTCGAGACCTTCGTGGCCGCCCTCTCGGCCCAGGCCGGAGTCTTTCATGCCGCCGAACGGGACCGAAGCCGACGTCGGGTTGACGTCGTTGATACCGATGATGCCGAACCGCAGCGCTTCGAACGCTTTGATAGCGGTCTTCATGGAGTCGGTGTAGACGTAGGCGGCCAACCCGTAGTGGGTGTCGTTGGCCAGCTCGATGACCTGATCGACGTCGTCGTAGACCACTACCGGCGCCACCGGCCCGAAGGTCTCCTCCCGATACACCGTCATCTCCGGCGTCACGTCGGTCAACACGGTGGGGGCGTAGAAGAAGCCGTGGTCCAGACCGTTCTCGGTCAAGCGCTGGCCTCCAATCGGCACTCCGGCACCCTTGGCTCGGGCGTCCTCAACCTGGGCTGACACCTTCTCCACCGCAGCGTTATTGACCAGCGGACCGAGGCCGACACCGTCATCCATTCCGTTGCCGGTCACCAGACCCGACACTCGCTTGGTCAACATGTTGATGAAGGCGTCGGCGGCGTCGCGGTGAACGTACAGCCGGTTGGGGCTGATGCAGGCCTGCCCGGCGTTCAGGAACTTCAACGCCGCCGCCCCCTTGGCTGCATTCTCCGGGTCGGCATCGGGGAACACGATGAACGGGGCGTGACCGCCCAACTCCACCGAAACCCGTTGCAGCGACCCGCCAGCCGCCGCTGCCAGGGTTCGACCGACGGCAGTGGAACCGGTGAAAGTCAACTTCCGCACGCGAGGATCGGAGGTGAACACCTCGCCGATCGGGCGGGGATCGGCGGCGGTGACCATGTTGATTACGCCCGGCGGGATTCCGGCCTCGGTAAACACATCGAAGGTTGCTTTGGCGCACAGCGGGGTGGCCTCGGCCGGCTTCAACACCATGGTGCAGCCGGCGGCGAGCGCCGGCGCCATCTTGCGGGTCAACATGGAGATCGGGTAGTTCCACGGTGTCACCGCCGCCACTACGCCAACCGGTTGACGGACCGACAGGAACCGCTGGTCGGGGCGACCCGATGGGAGCCACTCACCTGACAGGCGACGGCCTTCTTCGGCGAACCATCGAATGAAGTCGGCGGCGTAGCCCACTTCGAACCGGGCGGCCTTGAGCGGCTTGCCCTGTTCGGTCACCATCAGCTCTGCCAGTTCGGCTGCCCGGTCGTTCATGATGCGCCAGGCATCCATCAACATGTCGGCCCGCTTGAAGGCGGTGGTTGCCGACCAGTCGGCGAAGGCGGCGTCGGCGGCGGCGATGGCCGCTTCGGCATCGGTGCCGTTGCCGTCGGGCATCGAGCCGATGACCTCGCCGGTGGCCGGGTTGATGACGTCGAAGTGCGCACTGGTGGACGCGTCGGTCCACTCACCGTTGATGAACATAAGAGACAAGGGTACTTTCCCACCGGCAAGCCGGAGACTCCGTGCGGCGGTGACGCCCCTTCAGCGGTACCCTTGAACCAGTGCAGCGGTATTGTTCCAGCTGCGGGCGACAACGTGACCCGGGCCATCGATTCTGTCCTGTCTGTGGCGCGCCCGGCGACGCCGTCTCGTCCGAGGACACGGTGTCGTCCGAGGGCACGGTGTCGTCCGAGGACATGAGGCTTGACCGCCAACAGCCCGGTCGACGAGAGCTTGACGGCCGGTCTCTTACCGCCACCGTCGTCGGTGTGCTGGTC
Source organism: Acidimicrobiales bacterium (assembly GCA_020628065.1). Classification (GTDB taxonomy): domain Bacteria; phylum Actinomycetota; class Acidimicrobiia; order Acidimicrobiales; family SZUA-35; genus JAHELU01. The sequence goes on along the minus strand of JAHDFR010000181.1, from coordinate 2,505 downwards.
GGCCTCGCGGTGTCCAGCGCCGTTGTCTGGTTCTTTCTGGCTGACCGCGGCTCCGACACGGTGGCCGCCATCAATGTCATCGAAGGGGCCGGAGAAGGCTCGCAGCAGACGTTGTCAATCGGAACCGAATCCGAAGCGGCGGTCGACAGCGACCCCGGCGCTGGCCCGTCGCTGGCCACGTCGACAACGGCCGGATCAACCACCACGGAGTCGACGACTGTCAGAGGATTGAGTGACGCCACTATCGGGACCGCAGCCGTGCTGATGACGGAAGACTCGTCGTGTCCCCGAACCGCCGGTGTCGACGACCGGAGCGATCAGTCGGAGGCGACAGCCGTTGAGAAGTGGACCGACGGCCGGACGACCGTGATCCTGTGTCGCAGCGAGCAAGGCGCGTTGACATACTTCGGCAGCAGCGACAGAGGCAGCATCTATCTCGACGCCGAGCGGACAGCCAACGGCTTCACCGCCCGAAACCGCGATACCACCTACGTCCTGGATTATGTCTCGGACGAAGGTGTCCTGAGCATCGTCTACCCCGGCGAAACCGTTAGCGTCGAGCTCGAACCAGCAGGTTAGAGAACCGCCGGTCATCGCTCTGTGTAGGGCGATGTGCAGCTCCCCACTGCTGTCCGGGCGGGCTCCTTGTCGATTCAGATGACAGGATCGGCTGCATTCACTACAGTCAGAAGCAGGGGAGTTTCGTTAGAGGCCCTAACTAACGTTGGAACCTACGGCTGGTTGAGCGTCGCCATGTCCACCGCAGCTGAAAACAAACGACTTGTGGAATCCGGCCCGGGAACGCCCGGCGGTAGCCTCCTGCGGTCGTATTGGCAGCCGGCCGCCCTGACCGAGGAGCTCCAAGGTGACCGGCCGGTCATCCCCATTCGACTGCTGGGTGAAGACCTGGTGGTGTTCAAAGAGGAGTACACCGGCCATGAACCGGCGACGTCGGCGACGTACGGCATCCTGGCCCGGGCCTGCGCTCATCGCCGAGCGGACCTGAGCTTCGGTCGGCTTGAAGACGGAGGCTTGCGCTGCCCGTTTCACGGTTGGCTGTTCGATCGCGGCGGCGCCTGCCTGGAAACACCAGCCGAGCCCGAAGGCAGCACATTCTGCACCCGGGTTCGCCAGCCTGCATACCCTGCGGTCGAGCGCAACGGCATTGTTTGGGCGTGGATGGGGGAGGGGGATCCACCCCCACTTCCCGGCCTTGATGCCTTCGCCGCACCGGCCAGCCACGTGTTCGCCTTCAAAGGGCTATGGGAATGCAATTGGCTGCAGGCCCATGAGGTTGGCATTGACCCGGCCCACGCCTCGTTCCTGCATCGCTTCCTCGGCCCGGTTGAAGAAGAGTACGGTCTCCAGTTCCGGGCCACCGTGGGAGACACCGGAGTTCCGACCACCGTGTTGATGCGCGAGGTCCCGAACCCGTCAATCGAGGTGGAACCCACGTCCTACGGCTTCCGGTTGACAACCACGAGAGAATTTGGGAGCGGTCCCGGTTCGTCCCCGACCGATGAATCGTTCACTCATGTCCGGGTCACAAACTGCGTCTTCCCCAACGCCATCACCATTCCGATGAGCGCCGACATCTCGATCACCCAATGGCATGTTCCCATCGATGACGAATCGTGCTACTGGTACTCGATGTTCGTCAGCTACGACGAACCGGTTGATGCCGACGTGATGCGGGCCCAACGCCTGGACGCCGTCGACCTCATACCCGGTGATCCCAAGACCTACCGTCCGAAAACCGGTCGGGCCAACAACTGGGGTTACGACCCGACCGAGCAACGCGACCTGACCTACACCGGAATGGGATTCGACATCAACGTCCACGATCAGTGGGCGGTTGAATCGCCGGGGGCGATCCATGACCGAACCAAAGAACACCTGAGCCCGGCCGACGTCGGGATTCGCACGCAACGACGAATGATGCTGGCCGCCATGGACAACCCGTCGACCGAAACAGAAGTCGGAACGGCCGCACCGGAAGCACTGCGGGGCCCGGGTTCGGTCGACGCCGTCAGCCGCGACGAACGTCCGCTCCAACGCCCTGCTGTCGACGCCTGCTGGCGGGCAGCCGAAGCCAAACGTCGAGCCGCCAGCTCCTGGGCCCAGGAACTGAACGACTGAGGCCCCACCACCTTCTTGAACGATCACGAACGCCGTTAGGGCACCTGATGAACCACCACCCAAGCCGCGAGGGCACCTGATGACCGATGTAACTGAGCCGGAAACCCCCGACGTCGACCGCCTGGCCGAGCGGGCCGGCATCGAGACCGACCAACGCATAGAGATGTGCAACAACGTTTTGGCCGAAATACGCAGCCGGGACCTGCACAGCGTGCGCTTATCGTTCGTCGACGCCCACGGGTTGCTGAGAGGCAAGACGCTGCGGGCCGACCTGGTGTCCAGCGCCTTCGCCAACGGCGTCGGCATCACCGGTGCTCTGCTACTGAAAGACACCGGTCAGAACAACGTGTACCCGGTGTGGGCGCC
>JAHDFR010000026.1:28612-40367 GCA_020628065.1 Acidimicrobiales bacterium | reverse complement strand
CAGGCCGTCACCGTCATCGCCGGAAACATACGTTGCCGCACCAGCTACGTCGTCGTTGACCGCCACTGATGCCACGGGCGAGCCGTCTGAGGTGGCGTCATGACTGATCTGGAAGGTGTACGTCTGGGCGAAGTTGGTGGCACCGGTGGCCGGGCCGGTCTTGGTCACGGTCAACACCGGAGCGAAGTCGATGCTGGTGGTGTGATTGTCGGTGACGGTGGGAGTGGCCTCGGCTAGCAGGTCCGTACTGTCGACCGTGACGGTGTTCAATAACGCGGCGGGATCGTCGGCGGTGACGGTGTAGGAGGCGGTGTAGTTCCAGGTTTCGCCATCGTCGAGCTGGTTGTTGGTGTTGGCGTCGCCGGAGACGTAAGTGGCGGTGCCTGCGATGTCGTCGGTGACTGTCACGTTGATGGCCGAGCTGCCGTCGGTCAATGCCGGGTCGTGGCTTACAGCGAAGTTGTAGGTGACGATGTCGCCGACGACCGCGGTGGCGGGGCCGGTTTTGTCCACTTGGAGAACGGGGTCGCCGGCCAGGCGCTCAACGAAGTCGTTGCCGGTTGACTCGGTGCCGCCGGTGGCGATGACCGGGATAATGTCGTCGTTGTTCCCGTCGGAGTCGGAGAAGGACGTGTAGGTGGCCGGCTGGGTTTCGACGATGCGGTACTCGTCGGGAACGACGTTGCCGAAGTGGTAGTTACCGGAGGCGTCGGTGGCGGTTGTGGCGATCAGGTCGGTGTAGGAGCCGTCGCCGTCGACATCGGCGTAGAGCTCGATGGTTACTCCGGCTATGGCGGTGTCGCCGGTGCCGTCAAAGTCGCTGTCGTCGGTGACTGACCCGGAGAGCGACCCAAGAGTGGTGTCGACCGGCGGGGCAGAAGCTGTGGTATCTCCGTCGGTTGTGCCGTCGGCTACTTGGTCTCCGGTGGCTGTGGCAGCATTGCTGTACAGACAACCGGTGGTACAGGTGGAGGCGTGATCGGGGGCCACGGTCACGGCGAATTCGATGACCAGTGATTCACCGGTGGCCAGGCTGCCGCCGGCGCCGACGTTCAGGAGACTGGTGTCGGCTTGGCCGTCGAAGGTGGTGGAGGCGGTCAACGGATCGCCTAGCGGATCAGGGGTTGAGGACACGATGGTGGGCGTGCTCACGGTGTAGGAACCGGAGGACAGGGGTAGCGAGGCGCTGTAGGTCCCGAACGAGGCCAGCGAGTCGGTGGCATCGATGTCGTACAGGGTGGCGCTGCCGGTGCTCGATACCGTCACCTGGTAGGTGAATGTCGCCGTCCCGTCGGCGTTCAGGGTGGGACCGGCGGTCAGGGCCTTGGTGGCCACGATTTGCGGCAGCTGGATGATGTAGTCCTCGATTTCACCGTTGGTGTAGGCCCCGGCGTAGGAGATCGAGGGCAGCGGTGGAGCCGACTCGAACAGACGGAATCGAGAATCGAAGGTGCTATTGAGGTCGGTGCCGTCGGGGATGTCGAAGTTGAATGTGGTCGTGCCGGCCACCACCGCCTGGTTGACGATCATCTCGTTTGGTCCGGTGAAGGCACCGTCCTGGTTCCAGTCGATCCAGGCCACCAGGTAGCCGTCGCCGCCGCCTACGGTGACGGTGACCGAGCCGTCGTCGCCGTCGTCGAGGGCGTCGGGAGCCCAGGTAGCGGCGTTAAAAGTGACGCCGTCTTCGTCGTCGGTGCCGTCGGCGTCGTCACCGGTGGCGTCGGCGTTGGCCAAGGTCTGGGTGTCGGCGTCGACGCCTGAGCCCAGGTAGATGTCGCCGATGATGTTATACGGTCCGGAGCCGAAGCTGGAGTCGAACGGGGCGTCGAGGTCGCCCAAGTCGACGTCGTCGACCTGTTCGAACGGGAAGTCGACGTCGGTGGCGCCGCCCGACAGGGTGACGGTTTGATAGACCGATGATGCCGTCTCGGTGATGCCGGCGTCGGTGATGTCGCTGATGGAGAGGGGGAAGACGTTGGTGGCGATGGACACCACGTAGTCGCCGTCAGGCAGGTTGGTGAAGGTGTAGTCGCCGTTGGCGTCGGTGCTGGTTGAGCCGAGGAACGTGCCGGTGCTGTCGTAGAGATTGACGGTGATACCTTCGAGTTCGGTTTCGTTGGGCGGGTCGTCACAGGTCCCGTTGATTCCGCCGGAGGGTTCAAGACAGACCGTTCCTGACAGCGATGAGGCACCGGTCAGCTGATAGCCGAAGTCGATATCCAAGTTGGAGGCCCCGCTGATGATTTCGACCGACGCGGTGTCGGCTCCTGCACTCTCAGGGCCGGCGGTGGCGGCCATGGTGTAGGGAAGGGTGGTGTTGTCCACCTCGATGACGTAGTCGCCGTCGGCCAGATCGGAGAACGAGTAGAAGCCGTCGAAGTCAGTGGTGGTTGTGGCTAAGAGGGTGTTGCCAATACCGTCGCCGTCGGGGTCGGAGTACAGGTTGACGGTCACATCGAACAGTCCCGGCTCGCCGGCGTCTTGGATGCCGTCGGCGTTACCGTCCAGCCACACGAAGTCACCGACGGCGCCCGGCGGTTGGTAGCCAAAGTCGGCACCCATGTAGGTGGTGCCGAGCTCAACGGTGATGTCGGATTGCATGCCGTCACAACCGGGCAGTGACGGGTACGTGTTGTCGGCGCAGGCCACGCCGTCACGGTCGGGGTCGGCGGTCTGGGTGGCGGTGGCCCATGGCAGTGTCGACTCGTCAACCACAATCTGATAGTCACCCGGTTGCAGACCGGAGAATGAGTAGAGGCCGTCGGCGTCGGTGACGGTGGTTGTTTCCAAGGTGTAGGTGCCGTCCCCGTCCAGGTCGGACCATAGTTCGACCGTCACTCCGGCGGCGCCGGATTCGTTCCAGTCCTGGGTGCCGTTGGCGTTGGCGTCGGCGAAGATGGTGTCGCCTATGGCGCCCAGGGTGGTGAATCCGAAGTCTGCGGTGTCGGTGGTGGAGCCGGCGGCCACGGTGACGTCATAGCTCGTGACTGTGGATGGAGCGGTCGGTTGACCGAAGCCGTCGGTGGGCAGATCGGTGTCGGCGGTGTCCACTTCGATGCGGTAGTCACCGTCGGGGAGGTTGCCGAAGCTGTAGTTACCGTCCAGGTCTGTGACCGTGGTGGCGTAGGTGACGTAGGTTCCGTCGCCGTTGAAGTCGGCCAACAGGGTCACGGTGATGGTGGCCAGCCCGGATTCGCTGCCGTCGAAGACGCCGTCGCCGTTGGTGTCGAACCAGACGGTGTCTCCGATCGATCCGGTACCTGTTGGCTGGTAGCCGAAGTCCTGAGCGTCGTTGGTGGCACCGGCGGTCACCGCTACCGCTTCCGACTGCTCGTCACAAGTAGCGCAGGTGCCTACTTCGTCGGGATCGCCGGTGGGGTTGACGGTCAGCAGCTCCGGATCGGCTCCGTCGATAACCACGAAGTAGGTTCCGGCCGGCAGTTGGTCAAACGTGTAGAGACCGTCGATGTCGGTGACGTCCGAGGCCACGTAGGCGTCGGAGGCCAGATCAAGCAGCCCGTCACCATCGCCGTCGAGATACAGCTCAACCGTGACGTCGGGGAAGCCTTCGTCGTTTGCTCCCTGTACGCCGTCGCCATCCAGGTCGTAGTAGACGGCGTCGCCGATGGTGGCCGCGCCGGTTTGCTGGACAGCGAAGTCCCAGGAGCCGGACACTTCTCCCGCCAGAGGGGTCACGCTCTGGGCGTTGTCGATGGTGGTGTCGGTCTCGAAGGTGCCTGTCCAGGTTTCCCCGCCAGGGGCAACATAGGAGACCGTGTAGTTGGTGCCGCTGGTCAGGTTGGCGAAGAGGTAGTTGCCGTCTGCGTCGGTTGTGGCCGTACCGACCAGGGTTGCCCCATCATAGATTTCCACTGTCCAGCCGGTCAGCGGCCCTTCGCCGGTCTCCTGAACGCCGTCTCCGTCGACGTCATTCCACAGTGTGCCGTAGATGGCGGGCGGTACTTCGTAGCCGAAGTTGCCGTCGGGAATGTCGTTGGCGGTGGAGATGGTGAGCAGGTCTATCAGGTCGAGAGCGGGGTCGCTCCACAAGTTGTCGCACGAGGCTCCACAGGTTCCCGGCGTGACATCGGGATCGCCGGTGGCGGTGACGGTTCCGGGAATGGTGGTCTCGTCGACGTCCACGTAGTAGTAACCGCTGTCGAGCCCGACGAACTCGTAATCGCCGTTGGCGTCTGTGACGGCGGTGTCGACCAGTACCCAGGTGCCGCCATTGCCTTGGCCACCTCCACTGGTACAGGAGTTGCCGGTGTTGCTGGCCGGGTAGAGGTTGAATGCCCCGTCGCGACAGACGTACAGGTTGACCGTGGTGTTGGCCACGTAGAGGTCGGTACCGTCTTCGTAGCCGGTGGTGCCGACCCAGCCGGTTGTTCCACCGGTGGCTTCGGACCAGATGGTGCCGCTGATCGAGCCCCGCGGTTCGACCGTGACGGTGGCGATGGCGGTGTCGTCGTTGGCGGCCAGACCCGAGGCGAAAACAGCCCCGGTCACGGCGATGTTGTTGTCAACGTCTTCGGTGGCGTTACCGGTGGGTTCAAGCACCTCGAAGGTGACGACCACGTTCTGGGTGGCGCCGGCGTTGAGCGGCCCGACGTTGTCCCAAGTGATGGTGCCGGTGGTTTCATCAACATTCGACGGTGGTATGGAGGCCGATACGAACCGGAACCGGGCCGGGTCGTAGGTGTCGGTGAGGGGAACGGTTGAAACGGTGGTGTTTTCGTCAAAGGTGCCGCCGGGTGAGCTGCCGACGTAGTCGGTGGTGACCCGGAAGCCAATGGCGTCGAATCCGACGGTGGAGCCGTCCCCACCACCCGATTTGGCTGCGGTCAGATCGAAGTTGGGGGAGTCGGCCCGGAAGTCGGTCCAGTCCCAGGCCCAGTTGCCGGTGATGTCAAAGACCAGCTCCCCACCGGCGTTGAAGTAGGGGTTGAGGTCGGCGGCGCTGAGCGACCAGGTGGTAATTGACGAGTACGTGCCACCGAAGACGTCCCACAGGCGGACGTCCACCCGGTCATCGTTTAACAGGGCACCTGTCAACTCGACGTTGAACACCGCCTCCACCTTGGTGATGTTGCCGATACCGATCGGGTCGTTGTAGCCGAGCACGTCCAGATAGGTGTCGGAACCCCATGCAGCGGTGGCGTAGGCCCCATCGGCCTCCCCGACAGAATTGGCGGCATTTATGAATGACGAAGGAAAGTCCAGGTTGAGGCTGTCGGCCCAGAACTCACACGTGGGGTCGCAGGATGTCGGCCCGCTGCCATCGTCGGCGGCGGCCAGCACATTGGATACGCCTAGGGTGTAGGAAATCTGATCTCCTTCAGCCACTGGGCTTGACCCAATGAGTTCCTTGTCGATGTCGATGGCCGGGGAGAAGCCGAAGTCGATGTCGACAACGTCAGCGGCGGCGATGGTCACGGCTGATTCGTCGCTGGTGGTCATACCCCAGCCGGTTGGCTTGTCCGGGTCGGTCTGGTCGATCACGACCACGTAAGACCCGTCGGGCAGACTGGTGAAACTGTAGGCACCGTCGGCCGCTGTGTCTGTTGTGCCGACAAACAGGTCACCGTCGGAGAACGTGCCGTCGCCGTCGGCGTCTATGTAGAGCGACACCGTCATAGCGGCCACTCCACCCTCGTCACCATCCTGGGCGCCGTCGGCGATGGTGCCGGTGGTGCCGCCGTCGTCGGCGAATACGGTGCCGGACAGCTGGTTGGTGCCGGCAAGGAGGATCGAATGGTCGGCCGAGGTGAACGGTTCACCCGAACCAACGCTGGCTGAGGCGGTGTTTTGGATAACGGCCTCCGGGTAGCCGGCCGGTACGGCGATATCAAAGGTGACGGTCACGGTTTCGCCCGGTGGCAGCGTGGCGTCAAGGTAGAAGGCCACATCAGTCACGTCACCCGCCGCCGGTTCGGTGGCCGTCCAGGAGGCACCGTTGTCGGTGGAGTACACCACCGACACACCGATACCCGATGGCAGCGTGTTGTTGGCGTCGGCCGATCCGGCCACATACTCCACCCCGGCTGGGATGGAGTCGCTGAGTACCAGCGGGGTGCCGAACTCCGGCAGGCCGAACGAGCTGTCGGGTGAGGTGTTCGTGGCGGTGAGGTCGTAGGTGGCCGTGCCGCCGGGGGAGACGAGCGCCGGGCCGTTCTTGTCCAACGACAGCTCCGGTTCAGCCGCGCTAATGGAGCCGGCGAACGTGCCGTAGTCGCCGTTGAACTTCTCGTTGTTGCTGCCCGAAGCCACTTCCTGGTAGGGCGTCAGTGTGGACGAGCAGCCACCGTCCAGGGTGACGAACTCGTAAAACACCAAACCGACCACACCGGTGTTGTTCTCCGGAATGTCCCGGAAGTACAGGTTGTCCTCAAAAGCGATGACCTGCTCGGTACCATCGTTCAGGGTGACGATGACGACGCCGTAGGTTCGGACCAGCCGGGTACACGACGGATCGTAGAGCGCCCCGTCACCCACCGGTTGCATCCACAGGTCGTAGTCGGGGACAAAGTCGCCGTCGGAGTCGAAGCCCTGGTTGATTCGACCGAGGTCGTACCAGATGCCTTCCAGTGCACCGGAAGAGCCCGCGGCGAACGACTCCAGCTCGGGTCGCCAACCCAACTGGGTTTCGAAGGCGGCCAGGTACTCATCGGGAACTTTGGAGGTGGTGTTGGGCCAGACCTTATTGGCCATGGCCGAGATCTCTGAGCGCATGGTCACCACCTGACTCGCATCCTCGTAGATGGCCCCGTCAACCGGGTGGGTTGCCGTGGCCCACATGTCGAGTTCCAGCCAGAGGTCGTCGTCTTGGGAGTTGCCGCCGGTCACGGCATCGCCGTTGTCATCCAAGGTCGGGTACGAGATCAGGTAGTACTGGGTGGTGCACTCGCCCGGCGCCAATTCAGTGATGTATCGGGTGGCATCAGTTGTCCCACCCTCATGGGTGAGCGAGAAGGTTCCGGTCAACCCTGTGTGGGTTCTCTCCGGGTACAGGCCGGCGGTGGAGTCGGAGAAATCTCCGTTGCCGTCGGGATCAAAGTCGCCGCTCATGACCAGAACATCTGTCAGAGTCGAACTTCCGGTGTTGCACACCTTGGCCGCAACGTGCGCCGAATACGGGCCGTAACTGGATGGAGCCTCAATGTTGGAGTCGACTACGAAATTTGGCGCGGTGATGATCTCAACTGTCAGGTCGGGATGGGCGGCAGCAACCGGAGCCGAAATCAGAGTCGTGCTGACCACAGCGGCTGTAAGGATGGCAAAGCTGCCGAGCACAGCTCCTGTTTTGCGCATCTTTGCCATCAGTCGCCCTCGAGGTGGCGCGGAAGATTCACCTGGTTGGTATCGGTCGAAGGGGCGTTCTAGTTAAGATCTCCATCGGTGAAGGTGGTCGCTTCGGCTGCTAGCGCCTAGAAGCCGTTAGGGTGAGTTGCTCACCAAGGAGATCCACCGTGCCTGAATGCCCAACCCCGGACAGCCCCCGCCAGACCAGTTTCGATGCCGAGTTTCCGATGTGCATCGATCCGTCGAAGTCCTACACGGCTGAAATGGTCACGTCGCTTGGCACGGTAACCATCGCTCTTGATGCGGTCGCCGCGCCGAAGACCGTCAACAACTTCGTTTGTCTGGCCGGCTACAAGTACTACGACGGTCTGGTATTCCATCGGATCATTCAAGGATTCATGTGCCAAGGGGGATGCCCTGAAGGTTCTGGGCGAGGCGGACCCGGCTACCGGTTCGCCGACGAGCTTCCCAAGCCCGGCCGCTACGAAATCGGCTCGTTGGCCATGGCCAATGCCGGCCCCAACACCAACGGATCACAGTTCTTTATTGTCAGCGGGCCTTCTGGGGTTGGCCTGCCGCCTCAGTACTCGTTGTTCGGCAAAGTTGTTGGCGGACTTGACGTCATCGATCAGATGGAGAAGGTTGCCACCGGCCCGGGCGACCGTCCGGTGGAAGACGTCACCATCCAATCGGTTCGGGTCACCGAGTCGTAGACGGCGGGCTCTAAACAGCCCGCCGTTGCCAACAGGCTGAGCGCCTAGTTCTTTGCTGGCTGGACCCCGCTGGCGAACCGATCCTTGAGACGCAGCGCCGGCGCCTCGACCAGACGGTAGGACGCAAACGCCATCAACATGGTCAGCGCCAGCGCGCCGATGGAGACCAGCTCAGCCGCTGGGTCGAACAGGTGCCGGATGATGTTGATGGCCAGGATGTGGTAGAGGTATATCCCGTAGGATCGCTTGCCGATCGCCACCGCCAGCGGATGCCGTAACAACACCTTGATTGCGTTGTCCGGCGCTACCAGCACGGCGATGATGGCGGCCGCCGTTGCAAGGTTTATCACCAGGACCACGGCCATGAGATCAACCTCGTCGGACCCAAATCCGAACCGGGACAGCACGGCGACCAGTCCAATCGCAATCGCCAACATGCCGGTACTTGAACGCTGTCGGTTTCGTTGAGCGACGGCGGCGAACATCCGGGTGTGGACAGCGGCCCCCAGTGCGCTGCCCAACAACAAGCCGTCCAGACGAGCATCGAATCCGAAGTAGGCCCGCTCATAGGGCTGTCCCAACGGCCAGAGCAACACGAAGCGCCAGACGAACGAGGCGAGCCCGACCGCTATCGCCCCCGCCGCTAGCCGGGAGGGACTGATTCGACGGGCCATGGCGACTACAACGACGACAGCCCACAGCAGGTAGTACTGTTCCTCGACCGCCAGGGACCAGGTGTGCTGTAGGTACATCCGGGGCAGTCCGTCGAAGGCGTACACCCAGTTGGAGACATAGAGTGCGGCGGCCAGCGAATCCTGGGCTACCAGCGACGGGGTGAACTGACCGGCGATCAGGGCGAAGATGTTGGTGAGAACCAGCAGGACGATCAGCGCCGGTACAAGCCGCAACGCCCGTCGAAGGTAGAAGTTGCGCAGGTCGATCCGGCCGTTGCGGCTCTGCTCGGCCACTAGTAGCGAGGTGATCAAAAAGCCGCTGAGGACAAAGAAGACGTCAACGCCCAGCCAGCCGTTGGGCAGGTAGTAGAAGGTTCCCGAGACATGGAACCCGAAGACCAGCAGAACGGCGATAGCCCGAAGTCCGTCCAGCTCCGGCAGGTATCGCCAGCGGTACCCGTCAGTGGCGCCAGTGGTCGCAGCGGTATGGGTAGCCGAATGGGGGTCGGCTGCGTGAGTCATGTCAGCCTCTCCCCACAAACGGCATGGCGTTAGCCATGACGGTCATGAACAGCACGTTGGCCTCCGGAGGCAGTGATGCCATGTGAACCACCGCGTCGGCGGCGTGTCGCACATCCATGGTGGCCTCCGGGTAGGTCCGCGGTTCGTTCGTCTCAGTGCCTGACTTGGCCGAGTCACCAGGCGAGGCGACGCCACCGAGCAGTTCGGTTCGAGCATTGCCGATGTCGATTTGCCCGCAGGTGATCCCGAGGTCCCGGCCATCGAGGGAGAGTGACTTGGTAAGGCCGGTGATGGCGTGCTTGCTGGCGGTGTACGGAGCCGAGAATGGACGTGGTGTTGTGGCCGAGATGGAGCCATTGTTGATAATCCGACCGCCCTGCGGCCGCTGAGAACGCATTTGGGCGAAGGCGGCGCGGGCGCACAGAAACGACCCGGTCAGATTTACGTCGATCAGGTGCCGCCAGTCGTCAACCGGCAGCTCATCGATGGGAACCGGTGGGGCCGTGGTGCCGGCATTGTTGAACAACAGGTCGATCCGGCCAAATCGCTCGACTGCGGCCTCGAACAGCCGGCCGACGGACCTCTCATCGGCCACGTCGCAGACAACGGCCATACCGTCACCGGAAAGCGACTCCGCTGTCTCGTGTAGTCGAATCTCAGTGCGTCCGGCGACCACCACCGACCAGCCGGATTCCGACAGCGCCACGGCTGCGGCTCGACCAATTCCGCTTCCACCTCCGGTAACGATCGCCACCCGATCCGATTCGTTGGTCACTGGTTCATGCTGATCGTTCACAGCTGCTGGAATCCATTCGGTCGTTCCACTGTTGGTAGTCACTGGCGTCGCCGGGGAGGCGGCTATGGTCACGGTAGAAGCACCGGCAGCTGTCCGCTACCAGCTGCGCTCAGATCGCCGACCGCGATGTCACGACCTATTTGGCCCACCAATTCACACCGCAGGAGCATGATGACCGACGCAACCAGTACTTCAGCCAACACCCCGTCGTCCGGCAACGGGGAGGCTTCGGGACGAGACGTAGGTCTGGTTGGCTTGGCCGTGATGGGCCAGAACCTTGTTCTCAACCTGGCCGAACACGGCTATCGGGTCTCGGTGTACAACCGCACCACTGAGACCACCGACGAGTTCGTCGACCGGCAACCCTTCGGCGACCACATCGTCGGGTACGAGACGATTGAACAGATGGTTGCTTCGCTTAGTCGCCCACGGCGGATCATTCTTCTGGTCAAAGCCGGTGTGGTGGTGGACAAGGTGATCGAGTCGATAGTGCCGTTCCTCGACGACGGTGACATCGTCATTGACGGTGGCAATTCGCTCTATACCGACAGCACCCGCAGGCAGACTGCGTTGGCTGATCAGAATATTCACTTCATCGGCGCCGGAGTATCCGGTGGAGAAGAGGGAGCTCGCAACGGCCCTTCGATCATGCCTGGCGGAGCGTCGGAGGCGTGGCCCCACGTCAAGGAGATGCTTCAAGCGATCTCGGCCAAGGCCGGTCCGGCCGAAGATGAGCCGTGCTGCGACTGGGTGGGACCTGAGGGCGCCGGACACTACGTCAAGATGATTCACAACGGCATCGAGTACGGGGACATGCAGGTTCTGGCCGAGGCCTATGCCATCATGTCGGCGCAAGGTCGGGCAAACGGGGAGATGGCCGCCACCTTCGCCCAGTGGAATGACGGACGCCTCAAGTCCTACCTGGTCGAGATCACCTCCGAGATCCTGGCTCATACCGAGGAGTCGGGGCAGTCGACCATTGATCTGATTCTCGATGCCGCCGGGCAGAAAGGCACCGGTAAGTGGACGGTGATATCGGCCATGGAACTTGGTCAGCCCATGATGCTGGTGGCCGAGGCGGTCGGGGCTCGGATGGTGTCGTCGTTTGTCGAGACTCGTGCCCGAGCCGCCGAGGTTCTACCCGGTCCCGATGCCTCCCCGGCGTTGGACGCTTCGTTGACCCTCGATGACATCGGCGACGCCATCTACGCCGCCAAACTGATCTCCTACGCTCAGGGATTCATGACTCTCGATGCCGCCTCTGAGGAATTCGGCTGGAGCCTCGATCTGGGTTCGATCGCCAAGTTGTGGCGAGCCGGCTGCATCATCCGGGCAGTATTTCTAGACGACATTGCTCGGGCTTACGCCGAGAAGCCGGATCTTGAGAACCTACTGTTCGATCCGTTCTTCGCTGATGCACTGTCGTCAGCGATTGCCGGATTGCGTAAGACTGTTGTCGCCGCGGCTGCTGCCGGTTTGGCCGTACCGGCTTACGCGTCGGCCCTCACCTTCTACGACGGCTTCCGAACGGCACGCGGTTCGGCCAATCTGATTCAGGCACAGCGGGACTATTTCGGTGCCCATACCTATGAGCGGCTCGACAAGCCACGAGGCGAGTGGTTCCACACCGACTGGGTCGGTTCAGGGGCGGCGGCGGTGTCCGGCAGCTACTCCGCTTAGTACGGTTTGCTGACGGAGTAGCCCTACTCCGCTTAGTACGGTTTGCTGACGGAGTAGCCCTACTCCGC